>NZ_JBBMMD010000046.1:0-110167 GCF_037844525.1 Tepidibacter sp. Z1-5
ACTTCATCACCTACATTAACAATAGGTTTGCATGGTGCTCCAACGTGTTGTTTTAAGCTTATAGTTAAATTCACACTTTCACCTCCTGCCATTTTATCTTCTCGTGATATTATTAAAGCAAGTAGCGTGCCAACTTTTATTAATTCGACATTTTTTTATTTATTTTTTTTACAACCCTTGGTTTATCTAGTATTTAAATTTTTTATATGTTGTATATTTTACTTTTAAATTTTCTATCGCATCGTGTCACTTAATAGAACGTGTCAGTTTTTCGACTTTTTTTGTTTTTTTTTGATATTTAATTAACCACCCTACATCTCTTATTGTCTGTATTTGATTTTGATTTTATTCAAGAAAACGGTTTCTGTCAATTTCTTGACACATGTCTATTTTCCGACATTTTATTTTATTTTATTTTATATTGTTCCATTTTATAATACAGAGTACTCCTTGGTATGTTTAAATACTTAGCCGCCTTTGCTTTATTACCTTTAGACATATTTAAAGCTTTTTTTATTGTGTCTTGTTCTAATTTTGATATAGCTTGATTCAAATCCATAGGATAACTTTCACAATTAATAGTTTTATTAACATTCTCCAGTATATATTTAGGAACCAATTCTCGAGTTATAATATCATCTTTACTTAGTACAATAAGATGTTCTACTGTATTTTTAAGTTCCCTTATATTCCCTTTCCAAGTATAATTTCTAAGTATACCCATAACTTCCGGATCTATTTCAGGCACAGGTTTGGAATTTTGATCACATATATCTTTTAAGAATTTATGTATTAATATAACTATATCTCCATGCCTCTCTCTTAAAGGTGGTAAATTAAGTTCAACTACATTCAATCTATAATATAAATCTTCTCTAAATTCTTCATTTTCAATCATACCGTTTAATTCTTTATTAGTAGCAGATATAACTCTTACATTTACCTTTATAGTTTTTTCTCCACCAACTCTTCTTATTTCTTTTTCTTGAAGTACTCTTAAAAGCTTAGCCTGCATTTGCATAGGAAGATCTGCAATCTCATCTAAAAATACAGTTCCATTATTAGCAAGTTCAAATATACCCATTTTTCCTTTTCTATTAGCTCCTGTAAAAGCACCAGCTTCATACCCAAAGAATTCACTTTCAAATAATTCACTAGGTATAGCACTACAATTTACAGGCACAAACAATCCTTCTCTTTGACTATAATCATGTATAGCTCTTGAAAATACTTCTTTACCAGTACCACTTTCTCCCAATATTAATATGCTAGCATTAGTTTTGGCTACCTGCCTTGCTGTTTGAATAGATTTTGTTAGCTTTTCACTTTTTCCAATTATATTTCCAAAATCATCGCTTGAAAATTTTTTGACCTCATTTTCTAAAAACTTCAAAGCATCATTTGCTTTTTGAAGCTGACTAGATAGACGTTTAACCTCAGTTATATCTCTATCAGTAGATACAGCTCCCACAAATTCGCCATCTATAAATATTGGTTGAGCAGTAACTATTACATCTGTATCCTTCCTAGGTGGCGAATGATATACATCATCTACAGCTTCTTTTGTTTTTAAAACCTTCAATAATATTCCTTTAGGAAAAAAGTCTTCTAATTTTTTCCCTATTATAATGTCAGATTTTACATTGTACAACTTTTCTGAGTTTTTGTTCCACACCACAACATGTCCTTCTTTATCTACCACACAAACTGCTTCATGTATATTATTTATAATGTGATTAAGTTTGCTTCCTAGTTCTTCCATTTTCATATAAAAACAATCTCTTATTTGGTCACTTCTTATTACTCCGATCAAACGTCCATTTTCTACAACAGGAAGCCGTGCTATCTTATTTTTAATCATCATGTTCCTACAATCAAGTAAAGATTCATTTTTAGATATAGTGTCCATATCCTTTATCATAAAGTTTTTAATAGGATTACCATTATTAAGATCAGATTTCTTAGTTCTTGATATATCTGTTAACGACAATAAACCTATTAATTTTTTATCTTCATCCAAAATATATATGTCATCCAAATTATTTTTTAGCATTTTTTCTAAGCATACAGATAATTCATCTTCATAATGAGCCTGTATATATTTATCACTCATAGCTTCTTGTACCAATGTCTTTTTCGGTATTAAAAACACACAATCACCTCATATCAAATTTATCCGAAAGCTAAAAATTTAATTAAAGTAAAAACTCCATCTGAATTAAGTTTCACTTTATACGTAATATGCTTTTAAATTATATGATAACATAAAAATTCGCTTTATGTTATGCATAGCTCATATCAGCAGCGAGTCCTATAGTATCCTTTTATTTAAAATAGTTGCAACTTCAGTTTTTTATTATTTATTATTCTCAAATTTTAAATTATATAATTTACTTACAAATAAAAAACAACGCTAATTACAACCTTTACAATAAGTAATGTTATAATTAGCGTTATTTTCTTACTCAATAATACAAAATTAATTATTCTTTCTTTGTTTCCCCGTAGAATCCATATTAAAATTTTCTTTATATATAAGCTCTGATACAGGAACTATTTCATATCCTTGTGATTTTAATTTTTCTAAAATCAAAGGTAAATATTCACTTACATATTTAGCATTATTGTGAAAAAGTACTACGGATCCATTTTTTGTGTTTTTAATTACTCTGTCTACAACGTGCTCAACCCCAATTTCTTTCCAATCAAGAGAATCTACATCCCATTGTATTGTATAGTAATTTAAACTTGAAGCCGTATCTATCAAAGTATCATTGTAATCACCAAAAGGAGGTCTAAAAACTACAGGTCTTCTATTTATTATTTTTTCTATTTTGTCAGATGTAGTTTCAAGTTCTTCTTTGATTTGTTCCTTACTTAAAAGACTCATTTTAGGATGGGTAGTTGAATGATTTCCAATTTCATGTCCTCTATCAGAGATTTCTTTTACTAAGTCAGGATGCTTATCCACCCAAAATCCAACAAGAAAAAAAGTCGTCTTAACATCATATTTATCTAATATATCTAGTATGTTTTTTGTATAGGCATCTCCCCAAGCAGCGTCAAAACTTATCGCTATTTTTTTTTCTTGTGTATCAACACAGTAAATAGGCAGTTTTTTTTCTGGAATTTGAGCCATAGCATCCTTAATAACATAACAGGAACACACGAGTACAGCAGAACATACAACAAATAATACAAGACTTAATAATATCTTTCTTATAGAAATGATAAATACTTTCATATTTTCCTCCTTTAACATTATCGCTTTGTAATTAATTATATTTTTTTATTTTTCAAAAAATTACTAGAAGATTTATTTTTTTAAATGGGAAAATTATTTTTAGGAGGTGATTTGATGTCTAATATAAAAAGTCATTATTCTAATTTAAATGGAAAAACAATAGAATCATCAAGAGAAACCTTAAAACTCGAACCTAGACACTATTTAAGAGAATCTCATTCTGTAAGAGAAAGTGATACAAAGAAAAACATTAAAATAAAAATGCACAAAAAATATTAACATCCATAAATTAACATCATATTTTTTTTAATAATGGGTAAATTAATATTACAACATCCCAAAGATGTTAATACTCAAAATTTCAAAGACATTAAAGAGGAGGAATATACTATGGCAAGCAAAAACACTAAAGTAGTTCCAGAGGCAAAGGCAGCTTTAAATCAAATGAAATTAGAGACAGCAAATGAATTAGGTTTATCTAACTACGAAAGTATGGATAAAGGAAATTTAAGTGCTAGACAAAATGGATATGTTGGTGGATACATGACTAAAAAGTTAGTCGAAATGGCAGAAAATCAGATGTCAGGAAAAAAATAAAACTAAAAATAAAAAGGATATTCGAAATTTTGAATATCCTTTTTATTTTTATACTTTTATTTTCCTTGTAAATAGTTTAATATATATGTAGATATATTTTGCGGAGGATGATGTATTATGTTTGAAAACTCATCTGAAGAGTTAGCGGTTAATAAATTAGTTTTATTGTATATTTTGAACAAAATAGAAATAGATTTAACTAATTCTCAGATTACTCAAGTTGTAATGGAAAATGAAATAATGAACTACTTTTCTCTTCAACAATTTTTATCAGAGCTTATTCAATCTAATTTTTTAAAAACCTACAAAGAAGACTTTAAAGAGTATTATTCATTAACTAAAAAAAGTGTACAGACTCTCGAATATTTTATTTCTAGAATACCGTCTGATTTAAAAGAAAATCTAGATAAGTACATATCCACAAATAAAGAAAAAGTTTTAAAAGAAACTCAAGTTAAATGTAATTACTCTAAATTGTCAGACAACGAATTCATAGTAAATCTAAAAGTTATAGAAAATCAAATTCCACTTATAAATATTGATTTAAATGTAGCTTCAACTAAGCAAGCTAAGCTAATCTGTGATAATTGGAAAAAAAATGCACCCAATTTATACGGAGATATAATACAGATTTTGATAAAAAAACCTTAAAAAAAGAGCCTATCTACATATTACAGTAGTAGGCTCTTTATCTACATCAATATTCTTTATTATTTCTAATGAACTAGTGTCAAATACACTTATAAGATTATTTTTAACATCCGATACAAACAACTTACTTCCATCATTTGATATATCCATCCCCAAAGGCCTTCCCTCTATACCAATATTTTTTATACGTTCATTTGTTTTATAATTTAATACATCTATACTTTTATTGCAGAAATCCGTTACATACATCTCTTTTTTTAAATAATTAAGACTTATCTCTACAGGAAATTTAAATCCTCTTAATATATTTAATATTTCAAATGTGAATCTATCTACTAATATTATACTTCCATTTTTAGTAACTATATATATTATATTTTCTTCTTTATTTATATTTAAATGCCATGGCGCCATATTTAATTTTATATTTTTTACAATACTCTTACTTATAATATCTATTACGACTAACGAATCCAAACATGGAACATATAATTTTTTTTGCTCTTCATCAATAATTATTCCATGAGGCATACTATCTACACAAATAAGACCTACAGGCTCATTATTTTTAACATCCACTATATATATGCTATTAGAATCTTCATTTGCTATATAAAGTTCTTCATTAGAGTTCATTACAATCTGGCTTAGATTTCCACCTATAGAAATAGAATCTATAATAGATTGATCCTTTATTCTAATCACATATAGTATCCCATTAAGTCCACTTGGAATATATATTTTTTCATCTTTTTCATCAATACAAAAATGGTGAACATACATATTTTCATCTAAACATATCTTATCTTCAACTTCTAACTTTTCATTTATAACGGATATATTATTTGACCCAAAATTAGAAACATAGATTTTCAATTTTTATCCCTCCTTTCATTCACATTTTATCAAACTACTTATACTATAATAATATATTATGATTCGCAGTATTGTGATACATTTTCATTGACTTTTTTTATATCATATACTATAGTAGGGTATAGTTATTAGATGATAAGGAGGACTTCAATATGTACGTTTTTAAAACTTCTGGTGTTTGTTCTAAAGAGATAAGATTTGAAATAGAAGACGATATAATCAAATCAGTAGAATTCGTAGGAGGATGCCCTGGAAATTTAATCGGAATCAAAAGTCTTGTAGAAGGTTGCACAGTAGATAGTGTAATCGAAAAATTAAAAGGAATAGGATGCGGATCAAAATCAACTTCATGTCCAGACCAATTTACTAAAGCTTTAGAACTTTACAAAAAAAAGCAAAAAGCTTAGCAGATAAAAAAAGGTGATTAAAAATCACCTTTTTTCACTATACTCCTGATATCTCCTATCATATATAATGATCCTGCACATATTATAACTGAATTCTTATCAGTTTTTTTAATAGCTAATTTTACAGCTTTTTCTATATCATCACAACTTGCACACTCTTTATTCAAATCATTCACTATTTCTTTTAACTCATCCGCTTTCATTGCCCTAGGATTATTTGGATTTGTTGTAATTACATTTTTACATCTAGGTATTAATATTTCACAAACAGTTCTTACATCCTTGTCTTTAAGCATACCCAATACTAAAGTTATATCCTTATCACCCATATAATTATCTATTGTATTACATAAAGATTTAGCACCATCTACATTGTGAGCTCCATCTATTATAAATAAAGGCTCTTTTGTTAAAACTTCAATTCTACCAGGCCACTTAGTATTTTTAAGACCCTCATATATATCTTTATCACTTATTTCAAAACCATATTTATCTCTCAATATTCTAACTACATTAATAGCAACTATTGCATTGTTAACTTGGTGCTTTCCTATCAACTGTATTTCTAGATTATTATATACGGTGTCTTTAACCTTACAATTAAAAACTTGTCCCAGAACATCCATTTGAGTTATCTCTTTATTTTCTATATTCGCCATAGTAAGAGTACAGTTTTTTTCTTTAACTATTTCTTTTATAACAGCTTCAGACTCTTTATCTTGAGGATACATAACAACTTCACAATCATCTTTTATTATTCCACCTTTTTCATAAGCGATTTTTGCTAAAGTATCACCTAAATAATCAGTATGGTCTATACTAATAGGAGTTATTACATTTATAAGCGGCTTTTTAATAACATTTGTCGCATCAAATCTGCCACCCATTCCAACTTCTAATACAACAACATCTACATTTTGTTCCTTATAAT
This sequence comes from Tepidibacter sp. Z1-5, assembly GCF_037844525.1. NCBI lineage: Bacteria > Bacillati > Bacillota > Clostridia > Peptostreptococcales > Peptostreptococcaceae > Tepidibacter > Tepidibacter sp. Z1-5. Next base: position 6,707 of record NZ_JBBMMD010000046.1, read on the forward strand.
AATAAAAAGCTATAGCAGTTACTATCTCAAATTCAGTAGGATGATTAAAACCACTCTCAACCATATTATCAACCTTAGATTTTACTATCTCAGTGACCCTTGCAAGTTCACTTTCTTCTATATTTTCAGAATTAATTCTAATCCTCTCAGTGAAAGATTCTAAGTAAGGAGAAGTATATATCCCAACCTTATAACCACCACTTATAAGCATAGAATTTATAAACGAACAAGTAGATCCTTTTCCATTAGTTCCTGCAACATGGATTATCTTCAAATCATCTTGAGGATTATCAAGCAAGCTTAAAAGCTTAGTTATATTATCAAGACCTAATACCCTTCCAAACTTATAAGTACCATGTATGTATTCAAGAGCTTCATTATAATTCATCTAAATCCCCCATTCCCAACTTTTTACTTTAAGTATAACATTTATTTTCCTTAAATTGTGCTATTTTTTGATATGATTTTCTCGTAAATATAAATATCCAAGTTCAAAACGAACTTGGATATTTGTAAAAGTTCTATTTTAATTTAGCCTGTAAGTTTTCAAGTCTTTCAACTACAGTTTTCATCATTTCTTCATACTTATCTTTCTTAGCTTTTTCTTCTTCTATTAAAGATTCTGGGGCTTTAGCTAAGAATCCTTGGTTAGATAATTTACCAGATACTCTTTTTAATTCTCCTTCAATCTTTGATTTTTCCTTTTGAAGTCTTTCTATTTCTTTTTCAAAGTCAACTAACTCATCAAGAGGTATATAAATTTGAGCTCCTTCTATAACAGTCGACATTGCATCTTCAGGAATTCCAACCGTATCTTTTAATATTTCAACTTCTGATGCAGATGCTAACGTTTTAAAGTAATCTTTTCCTTCTTCAATAATCGCTATTTTATCCTCAGATGGAACTATTATAACTTTAGCCTTTTTAGAAGGTATAACATTCATTTCAGCTCTTATATTTCTTATATTTCTTATTCCTTCCATTATTAAGTTCATTTTCTCTTCTTCTGCTTTCATGCTGTCCTCTTCCTTGTATTTAGGCCAAGAAGCTAGAACTATACTTCCGTCTACAGTTGGTAGATATTGATATATCTCTTCTGTTATAAATGGCATATATGGATGAAGAAGCTTTAATACATTTTCAAGTACATAAGTCAGAGTATATAAAGCAGATTTCTTAGCATCTACATCTTCTCCATAAAGTCTAGGCTTAACCATTTCTATATACCAGTCACAGTACTCTGACCATGTGAAATCATAAACTTTTTGACTAGCCATTCCAAGTTCGAATTTTTCCATATTGTCCGTTACATCTTTAGCTAATTCATTAACTCTTGATATAACCCATTTATCAGCAAGAGTTAAATCCTTCTCAACAGACTCTCTATTTAAACCTTCAACTAAATCTTCACTTAAGTTCATGAACACAAATCTCGATGCATTCCAAAGCTTATTAGCAAAGTTTCTAGCAGATTCTACTCTTTCAATATAAAATCTCATATCATTTCCTGGAGTATTTCCAGTAGCAAGAGTGAATCTTAATGCATCAGCTCCATATTGATCTATTATTTCAAGAGGATCTATTCCATTTCCTAAAGACTTACTCATCTTTCTTCCTTCAGAATCTCTAACAAGTCCATGTATTAAAACATGCTTAAATGGAATTTCATCCATACAATAAAGTCCTGAGAATACCATTCTTATAACCCAGAAGAATATAATATCGTATCCTGTAACTAAAACATCAGTCTTGTAGAAGAAATCAAGCTCCTTAGTCTTGTTAGGCCATCCAAGTGTAGAGAACGGCCATAAAGCTGATGAGAACCAAGTATCTAGTACATCTTCATCTTGCTTTAAGTTAGTAGAGTTACACTTAGGACACTTGCTTGGCATTTCTTTAGAAACAATAGTTTCTTCACAATCTTGACAGTAATAAGCTGGTATTCTATGTCCCCACCATAATTGTCTTGATATACACCAATCTCTTATATTCTCTAACCAGTGATAATAAGTCTTATTGAATCTCTCTGGAACAAGCTTTATTTTTCCATCCTTAACAGCATCTATAGCAGGTCCTGCAAGTTCATCCATCTTAACAAACCATTGCTTTGATACCATAGGCTCAATTATAGTATTACATCTATAACAGTGTCCTACATTATGAGTATGATCTTTTATGTGAACTAAATATCCCTCTTTATCTAAATCTTCAACAAGAGCTTTTCTACACTCATATCTGTCCATACCTTCGTATTTACCAGCTTTAGAGTTCATAGTTCCATCTTCATTCATAACTACTATTTTTTCAAGATTATGTCTTTCTCCAACCTCAAAGTCATTCGGATCATGTGCTGGAGTTATCTTAACAGCTCCTGTTCCAAATTCCATTTCAACATAATCATCTGCAATTATAGGAATTTCTTTTCCTACTAGAGGTAATATAAGACTTTTACCTATTAAACTCTTGTATCTTTCATCATCTGGATTAACAGCAACAGCAGTATCTCCAAGTATAGTTTCTGGTCTTGTAGTTGCTATTTCTAAAAACTTATCAGAATCCTTAACTTGGTACTTAACATGATAGAAATGTCCTCCATGCTCTTCATGTTCAACCTCTGCATCTGATAAAGACGTTTTACAATCAGGACACCAGTTTATTATTCTATTTCCTCTATATATATGACCATCATTATATAATTTTACAAAAAATTCAGTAACAGCCTTGTTACATCCCTCATCCATAGTGAATCTTTCTTTTTCCCAATCACAAGAATCTCCAAGCTTTTGCATTTGATCAACTATTCTTCTTCCGTATATGTTTCTCCATTCCCACGCTCTTTTTAAAAATTCATCTCTTCCCAACTCATACTTGCTCTTACCTTCATCATTTCTAATCTTCTCAACAACCTTAACTTCAGTTGCAATACTTGCATGGTCAGTTCCAGGTTGCCATAAAGTAGCATGTCCATCCATTCTTTTCCATCTAATAAGTATATCTTGAAGTGTATGATCAAGAGCATGTCCCATATGTAGCTGTCCTGTTATATTAGGTGGAGGAAGCATTATTGAGTAAGGTTTCTTATTCTCATCAACTTCTCCTTTGAAATATCCTTTTTCTAACCATCCACTGTAAAGTCTTTCTTCAAACTCTTTAGGGTCATAATTTTTAGGTAAATTTTTGATTTCCATATTAAATCCTCCTGTATTTAAAGTATTAATTTTCTTAAATAAAAAAGAGCCTTTCATCCATAAAAGGACGAAAAGCTCGCGGTACCACCTTGTTTTCAGAATAAATCTGACTCTCATTCTTGTTAACGACAATTTGCCGTCTAGATTTACTATTAATTCAATCTAGAAGCTCCAAAGCTACCTTCCAAAAGCTCATTCCTAAAAAACCTTTCAGCCAAGGGTCTTCCTCTCTAATGGTGAAACTTTTGTACTCCTCTTTTTCACAGCTTTTACCTATATTCAACTTAATCATTTTAGTATATTATATATTTTTTTTAAATTTTGTCAACATCATTATTATGTCATTTAAATAAATATTTATTCGAACTTATTGAAATCACACCAGTTTTAAATTAAAAATTTATTGAAAATTATGTTATTTGTGGAACCACAATTTTTTAAGCTGAATAATATAGATTAAAGCAACTAGGAAAGGAGATAAAAACATGCTTTATTATGTAAGAAGAGGTGATACGCTTCAAAGAATAGCAAATAGATTTAATGTATCTCAACAATCTATAATTAAGGCTAATGTAATTTGTGATCCCAATTATATAACAGTTAACACTCCACTAATAATCCCCGAGCCAGGTATAGAACTGCCAAAATCACAAGGCCAACCACCTTATTATATAGTTCAATTCAAAGATACTTTTTTATGTTTGTCCAAAGAATTTAATACTACAGTTAATAACCTAATCTATATGAATAAGTTAAACCCAAATATGATTCCTACAGGTTACGAAATACTCATAGGTGATTATCTTCAAAGTCCAGATGAATTAAATAAATTATGGGAAGATACGGGAAATTATAGATGTGATGAATTGTCTCAGGATCAAATTTACAATATATATTATAACGGTTCTTTTTCATGGGAAGTTCTGGGAAGACAATCTATACCTTACTTAATTGAACTTTTAAATAATCCTTGCGATATAGTTAAATATTATTCAATAGTAAGCCTTGGAAGAATAGGTGCTAGTACCAAAATTGTAATAGATGAACTTGTAAAATTAATAAATTATGAAAATGAATTAATATCAAATGCATCTAGTTGGGCATTACTTAGAATAGACCTTGTAAATAAATATTCAAAAAGAATGCACGTTACAACAGCAGAGAACAGAATATATGATAGTCCAGATTTAAATTCAAATTCATTCACAGTTCCGGCTGGAAGCCAGATAATGTCTTTAAATTGGTCAATTCCAAGTCCTACAGATGAAAAAAATGTATTTGGAGAAACCCTCTTATACGATAGAGTTCGATTCTTTACCACAGGTCAAGATGGATATTTGCCTAGACTTGGATTTAATGAAATTAATGCGATATAAGCAACCTTATATCGCATTAATTTTTAGCTTTTTTTAAAGCTCTTTGAACCGCTATTTTCCAGTTGTCAGTAGTAACTGTAGCTCCAGATATAGAATCAACATCATAAGTTTGTTTTGCGATCATTTCATCTTTCATACTAATTCTATATTCTTTTAAATTAGGAAATACCTTTCCATCCACTTCTTTCCCAGTCCACATATCATAGTCAACTTCATTGCCATTTGTGTCCAACCTTTTTAATTCTATATTTTTTATCTTGTTGTTTTCGATAGTTACAATTGCCTTTTCACTTCCATATTCCCATTTATCTGCGTAAGTTTCATAAACACCGTCTTTGTATGTAGTTTCTAAGTTAGACTCCTTAGCACACCCAGTAAAAATCATCATACTTAATCCTAAAGCTATAATACCAGCTAATTTCCTCATAATAATCACTCCTTAGTTATATATTTTGATTTTACCATTAAAATATATTACATCAGCATTACATCAGTCAACGTTTTGATTATTTTTATCAAATGATAATTATATACAATTTCATTTTCCCTATCTCTTGGATATTTTATAACATCGAATTTACCATATATATTCATAAATTCAATATAATTAACACTATTCAATGTGTAGTTTTGATCCATATCATCTATAATTCTTAAATGCACAAATGCTATATCATAATTTTTTATTATAGATTTAAACTTTTTAATTTCAAATTCATTTTTAGAATTAATATAAATACTATTTATGTTTTTTTCAATCTTTGATATACCATCTTCAATATTTTTCAAATCCACATTTAAACCTTTAATAACTTTATCCTCTAATAGTTTATTTAAATCACTTCTAATTTTAATTAGCTCGTCCTCTATATCATTATAATTTCGTATAGGTTTTATAAAGTAATTGACTAAAACAGCAATTATAATACCTATAAATGTATCCAATATTCTATTAAGTGCATAAAAAATCGGATCCCGTCCATCTAAATTAGTCATAATTACACAAAATACAATACCAGCTATACTTACAGACTTATTCCATCTAAATAGATTGCACATATATATAACTACCATTATACCTATTCCTATAGCAATTATACTATTTGAATTTATAAAATAGAATATAACACCTACCATAGCCCCAAGTATAGTTCCAAGCATTCTATTTCTTCCAACTTTAAAAGATTCTCCTATTGTTGTTTGCATAGATATAATTGCGGCTATTGCTGCATAAAAAGGATACTCCATATTAAAAAAACGAGAAATAGCAACAGATAACGATACAGCTATTGCAGTTTTTATGTTTCTCATACCAACCCTCATGTAACCCCTCCTTAACTACATTATACTATCATTTTACTTAGATACAAAAAAAAACTTGGCGTATAATCACCAAGTTTTTTAATAATAGTAATAATCACGTCTTCTTCTTCTTCTTTGAGGTCTATATCTTCTTCTATCCATAAGTTCTCTAAGTAATAATATAGCTATTATATCTCTTCCATATCTTCTTTTTCTATTCCTCATGCACTCTTGATCATCTTCTTCCTCTCTAAATAAACAACTTTTAGTACATTCTTCATATATCTCATCAACAATTTTTTCTATTTTCTTTTGACTTGGAAATGGATTCATATTAGGATTTTGTTCTAAATCATATTTTTCACAGTAATCATATACATAAGGATATACATCATGGTATATTGCAGGATACAATTTTTTAGCCTGATTATAACAATAATTCATATAATAATAGTTATACATAGTCTCACCCCTTCGTATTATACTATGTATATTCATCCCCTTTCGTTATTACAAATAGACATTTTTTTACCACTAAGAATTATAATATTTTCGTTTTGTGAATACCTTTTAAAAAAAGCTACACCTGCAACTGTTTTTAAGCAACAAAGTCGTAAGACTTGTTGGCGCTATGAACGCATGTGAATTTTGAGAACGGAGCCCGTAGGAATCGTTGGCGACATGAGTCACCGCGTTAGCGAGTAGACGAATTTTGTAACCATTATTTTAGTAGTGAATATATTAAAAATACAACCAATCTTATATTAAGGGGTGATATATTATGAATATACGCAAAAACTGGGCACTAGTATTATCCTCACTAATGATATTAATGCTAATTACTGCAGGTTGTTCAAATAATAATTTAACCAAGATAACACTTGCAGAGGTTACTCATTCAACATTCTACGCTCCTCAGTATGTAGCTCTTGCAGAAGGTTTTTTTGAAGAAGAAGGTCTAGATGTTGAAATAATAAACACAAAAGGCGCTGACAAAACCATGGCAGCTCTTCTTTCAGATGAAGCAGATATAGGTCTTATGGGTCCTGAAGCTTCTGTTTATGTCTACAACCAAGGAAAAGAAGATTTCGCAGTAAACTTCGCTCAACTAACCCAAAGAGATGGTAGTTTTTTGATTAGCAGACAAAAAGATGACAATTTTACATTTGATAAATTAAAAGGAAAAAGTATTTTAGGCGGAAGAAAAGGTGGAGTTCCAGAAATGACACTTGAATATGTTCTGAAAAAAAATAAGCTAGACTTAGAAAAAGATGTTAACGTAAGAACAGATATACAATTTGGTGTAATGGCAGGAGCATTTACAAGCGGAACAGGAGATTATGTAACATTATTTGAGCCAGTAGCTTCTTCTTTAGAAAAAGAAGGCAAGGGATATATAGTAGCATCTATAGGTAAAGAATCTGGTTATCTTCCATATACATGTTACAGTTCTAAGAAATCCTATATAAAAAAGAACCCAGATATAATTCAAAAGTTTACAAATGCTATATACAAAAGCCAACAATGGTTAAAAACTCACTCTTCAGAGGAGATAGCTCGTTCTATATCATCAGAGTTTCCAGAGACCAATATAGAAGATTTGACTGTAGTTGTTGAAAGATATAAGTCCCAGGATACTTGGTCAGAAACTACTATTTTAAAAGAAGATAGTTTAAATCACTTGATGGATATAATAGATTTAGCTGGTGAACTCGATAAAAGGGCTCCATACGATAAAATAGTAACTACCGAATTTTCTCAAAAGGCTGTAGATAATTTAGATAAATAACTTCATAATCATAAAAAGGTCTGTGAAAATAAAATTAGTATTTTCATAGACCTTTATTTTTTTAATTTTCAATCAATTCTCATTTTACGCTTTATATAGAATTACCATAGACATATCTTTATCTTAGGTGTATGATTATATGTTGTATACAATGTATAACAATATTTCAATGTTAAAGGGATGGTGTTTATGTTAGTTCCAAAACTATTTACTTGTTTTAAATCATACAGCAAGGAACAATTCACAAAAGACTTTATATCTGGAATAATAGTGGCAATTATAGCCCTACCACTTTCAATAGCTCTAGCTATTGCATCCGGTGTATCACCAGAGAAAGGTCTTTATACTGCCATTATAGCAGGATTTTTAATTTCTTTACTCGGAGGAAGTAAAGTTCAGATCGGAGGTCCCACAGGAGCTTTTGTTGTAATCGTATACGGTATCATACAAAAGTATGGAATAGAAGGACTAACTGTTGCCACCTTCATGGCAGGATTTTTTCTTATTCTAATGGGTCTTCTTAAATGCGGTAATATGATAAAGTACATACCTTATCCTATTACAACAGGATTTACAAGTGGTATAGCTGTAACTATTTTTTCAACACAGATAAAGGATTTTTTAGGACTTAATATTGATGTTCCATCAGAATTTATGCATAAATGGATAGTGTATTTCCAAAATTTAAGCTCTACTAACAATCAAAGCTTATTAATAGGCCTAATATCTATCCTAATAATAATGATCTTACCTAAAATAAATAAAAAGATTCCACCTACACTTATAGCTATAATATTTTCTACATTTGCCACAATGTATTTTGATTTGAATATAAATACAATCGGAAGTACTTTTAATAACATACCTTCTACTCTTCCTAGTATTCATATTCCAAGCATTGATATGAACATGATAATAATGCTTATTCCTTCAGCTATAACAATAGCTATTCTTGCAGGTATAGAGTCTTTATTATCAGCAGTAGTAGCAGATGGAATGATAGGCGGAAATCATCGTTCTAATATGGAGTTAGTAGCACAAGGTATCGCTAATATAGGTTCTGCTCTATTCGGCGGAATTCCAGCAACAGGTGCTATAGCAAGAACTGCAGCTAATATAAAAAATGGTGGTAGAACACCAATATCAGGTATAGTTCACTCAATCACATTAATATTATTTATGATAATTTTAATGCCTTATATAAAGTTAATTCCAATGGCATCACTTTCAGCTATTCTAATAGTTGTTTCATACAACATGGGAGAATGGGATGTTTTTAAGAGAATACATAAGTTTCCAAAGAGTGATTCTTTAGTATTTTTAACAGTATTCTTATTGACTGTTTTCTTCGATCTTGTAATAGCTATCGGTGTTGGAATTGTACTTTCTTCTTTCTTATTTATGAAGAGAATGGCAGATGTTACAGATATAAAACCAGTATCTTATACTTATGAACAAGTAGATGAAAGTGAATTTGAATATAAGGTTCAAATACCTAAAGATATTTACATATACGAAATAAACGGAGCATTCTTCTTCGGTGCTACAGATAAATTTATAAAAACCATGAAAAATATCAATAACCTTCCTAAGGTATTGATATTAAAAATGAGCAATGTATATGCAATGGATGCCACTGCATATAACGCCCTAGAAGCAACTCAAGATTTATGTAACAAAAACGGAATAAAGCTTTTAATACTAGACATTCAGTATCAACCACTTAAAATGTTAAAAAAATGCGGATTTATAACTAATACAAATCAAGATATACTTTTTAAAGACTTTGACAGTGTATTTAATGAGGCTTTAAATATAGTAAATGGTTATTACGATAAACAAAAGGATATACCTGAGATACCTCAAACACACACAGCATAGTTTAATAGATAAAAAAAATACTGGAGAAATCTCCAGTATTTTTTATGTATATTAAACTATTCCTTGAGCCATCATAGCATCAGCAACTTTTAAGAAACCAGCTATATTAGCACCAGCTACATAATTTCCTTCCATTCCATATTCTTTAGCTGCGTCTTTAGCTGCTTTAAATATGTTTACCATTATTCCATGTAATTTTTCATCAACTTCTTCAAATGTCCAAGATAATCTCATACTATTTTGAGACATCTCAAGAGCAGAAGTTGCAACTCCACCAGCATTAGCAGCCTTAGCTGGAGCTACTAATATTTTATTATCTAAGAATAAGTTAACTGCTTCATTTGTACAAGGCATATTAGCACCTTCACCTAAAGCTGTTATTCCGTTATCAATTAATTGCTGAGCTTCTTTAACATCTATATCATTTTGAGTTGCACAAGGAAGAGCTACATCACATTTAATAGTCCAAATACCTTTTTGTCCATCATGATATTCAGCTTCTGGATGATCCTTTACATACTCACTAATTCTCTTTCTTTCAACTTCTTTAATTCTCTTAACTGTATCTAATTTAATTCCATCTTTATCATATATGTATCCTGTAGAGTCACACATAGCAACTACTTTAGCTCCTAAAGATTGAGCCTTTTCACAAGCATATATAGCAACATTTCCAGAACCAGAAATTACTACTGTTTTACCTTCATAGCTTTGTCCATGTTCTTTAAGCATTTCTTGTGTGAAGTAAATAACTCCAAATCCTGTAGCTTGTTTTCTTGCAAGTGATCCTCCATATGTAAGTCCTTTACCAGTAAGAACTCCACCTTCATATGCATTCTTCACTCTCTTATATTGTCCAAATAAATATCCTATTTCTCTTGCTCCAACTCCAATATCTCCAGCTGGAACATCTAAATCATGTCCTATGTGTCTGTATAATTCAGTCATAAAACTTTGACAGAATCTCATTATTTCATTATCAGATTTTCCCTTAGGATTAAAATCTGATCCCCCTTTTCCTCCACCTATAGGAAGTCCAGTTAATGAATTTTTAAGTATTTGTTCAAATCCTAAGAACTTTATAATTCCAAGATAAACAGATGGATGGAATCTTAGTCCACCTTTATAAGGTCCTATTGCGCTGTTAAATTGTACTCTAAATCCTCTGTTAACTTGAGTTTTTCCATTATCATCTAACCAAGGTACTCTAAACATAATTTGTCTTTCTGGCTCTACGAATCTTTCTAAAAGACCAGATTCTATAAACTCAGGATGTTTTTCTACAACAGGCTTTAAAGACTCTAAAACCTCTTCTACCGCTTGGTGGAATTCTACTTCACCAGGATTTCTTTTTTTAACTTGTTCTAAAATACTTTCCATAACTGACATATGAACATACCCCCAAATTAATTTTTTTTGATACCCCTTTAATTGCTTGATACCCCTTTGTCTTTAATTATACAACTTGTGAAATAATTTTCAACCTAAAATATGCATATTTTAACAAACTTAATTATATTCAGAATCTTCCGAATCGTTCTGTAGAAAACGAACCCATAAAACAAAGGCTCTAACAGTTAACCAACTGTATTAACACGTTTATTTTATGGGTTCAAACCTAAGTTCTAATTTATTTCTATTCTTTCTCCTTTTGAGATGTATATTACCCTCTCACATATATTAGTTATATGATCTGCTATTCTCTCTAGATACCTTCCTACAAAGAGTAATTTTGTACCTTGGTTTGTACATTCTGTACTTTCATGTATCATATTCAATATATCCCTATATATATCTTTATATAGATCATCTACAAGTTCATCCTCTTTTCCTACTTCAAAAGCAATCTCCGCATCTTCTAATTTGAAACTTATTTTTAGGTTTTTCATCATATTAATAATAATTTCTTTAATTTTGGGGATATCCACAAGCTGTTTTATATGTTCTTCTTTTCCTATTTTTATAGTTTCTTTAGATATATTCACACAAAAATCTCCAATACGCTCAAGGTCCGTTATCATCTTCGATACAGAAAATACTATTCTAAGATCCCTTGCCATAGGTTGCTGAAGAGCTATAAGATTTATAGCTTTTTCCTCTATTTCATACATACAATTATCTATTTCATCATCTAATTTCATTATACTTCTTGCAAGTTCTAAATCTTGATTAACAAGTGCATCAACAGATTTTTCTATCAATTCTTCTACTTTATCCATCATAAACATAACATCTTCTTTTAATTCATTTAAATCAGTTTTAAAATTTTCCCTAACCATAATCTACCTCCTAACCAAATCTTCCTGTTATATAATCTTCAGTTTTTTTATCTTTTGGATTTGTAAATATTTTGTTAGTCTCTCCAAACTCAATCACTTCTCCCATTAAAAAAAATGCTGTGTTATCAGATATTCTAGCTGCTTGCTGCATAGAGTGTGTAACTATTACTATCGTATAGTCTTTTTTTAATTCTTGTATTAAATCTTCCACTTTAGAAGTCGCTATAGGATCTAGTGCAGATGTTGGCTCATCCATTAAAATAACTTCAGGTTCCATAGCTATAGCCCTTGCTATACATAATCTTTGCTGTTGTCCTCCAGATAGTCCATAAGCAGATTTATCTAATCTATCTTTTACTTCATCCCACAACGCTGCACCTCGAAGACTTTTTTCAACAACTTTATCTAACTTCTTTTTATCTCTCACACCTTGTTTTCTAAGTCCATATACTATATTTTCATATATAGATTTTGGAAAAGGATTAGGTTTTTGAAACACCATTCCGACTCTTTTTCTTAAATCTTCTACCTCAATAGTATTTGAATATATATCTTCTCCATCTAATACAATATCACCACTTAAATTTGTCCCTTCTATTAAATCATTCATTCTATTTAACGTTCTTAAGAATGTAGATTTACCGCATCCTGATGGACCTATAAAAGCAGTTACTTTCTTTTCTTCTATATCTATATTTATGTTTTTTAAAGCCTTAAAACTTCCATAGTAAAAATCTAAATTACTCACTTTCATTTTAACTGCCATTCGATTCCCCTCCTACTGTTTTATCCTATCCTGGTACTTATTTCTCAAAAGTATTGCTACTAGATTTATTAATATTAAAAGTATAAGTAAAACTAATATTCCTGCAGATGCAACATTTTGAAATTCTGCTTGAGGCTTTGATGCCCAGTTATATATTTGAAGAGGTAGAGTTGTAAATTCATCAAATACTCCCTTTGGAGAAAACCAAATTCCAGCTGCTCCTCCAACAACAACAAGCGGTGCTGCTTCTCCTATAGCCCTTGATACAGCAAGTATTGTACCTGTTAATATACCCGGCATAGCATAAGGTATAATAGCCCCAGTTATTGTATCCCATTTAGTAGCACCTAGTGCATAAGATGCTTCCTTCAACTCCTTAGGTACTGTTTTTAAAGCTTCTCGAGATGAAACTATTATTATTGGAAGTATTAGTAGTGCCATAGTTAAAGATGCAGATAAAATACTTCTTCCAAGTCCAAAAGTTCTAACAAATAAAGAAAGTCCTAATATTCCATATACAATCGATGGAACTCCTGCTAAGTTGCTTATGTTAACTTGTATTATATTTGTCAATTTATTTTTAGGTGCATATTCCTCTAAATATATTGCTGATCCAAGTCCTAATGGAAATGCAATTAGTACAGTTAATATATTTACCCATAAAGATCCAAGTATAGCTGCCCTTATTCCTGATTTACTAGCAATTCTAGATGTATAATTTAAAAAGAAATCAACATTCACATGAGAAATTCCCTTTTTAAAAACATCAGAAAAAAGTGCAACTAGTATTACTATGCTAAATGATATAGATGCTAATAATATAAAATGAAAAAAACTATTCATTAATTTTCTCTTTTTTAAGTTCGTATTATAGCCAGAATTTTTATTTATAAATTTTTTATTTTTTAAATTAACTGTATTCATTAATATTCCTCCCTAAGTCTATCAGCAACATACCTAGATAACATATTCATAATTAATGTCATAATAAATAAAAGCATAGCAACTGCATATAAAGTTTGAGATTCTATTGTCCCTTTTGCTATATCCCCTTGACTTACCTGAACTATAAATCCTGTCATAGTTTGAATACTTTCAAGTGGATTTAAAGTAAGCTTCGGAGTTGATCCTGCTGCAAGTGCTACTATCATAGTTTCTCCTACAGCTCTTGATATAGCCAAGATAAAAGATGATATTATTCCTGATATAGATGCAGGAATGACTACCCCAAATACAACTTCTAATTTTGTAAGCCCCAGGGCATAAGCAGCTTCTCTTAAGCTTTTAGGTACTGCCTGCATAGAATCTTCACTCAAAGATAGTACCATTGGTATAGTCATTATACCTACAGCTATAGCTGCACTAAGCGCATTATAAATGTTCGTTTGAGGTATTAGGTTTTTAAGTATAGGTGTAATAATATTAAGTGCAAAAAAACCATAAACTATAGAGGGTATTCCTGCTAATATTTCTAATATAGGTTTAATTATTTTTCTAACTTTTTTATTTGAATACTCACTTAAATATATAGAACTTAATAGTCCTATAGGTATTGAAATTATAGATGAGAAAAATACTATTAAAAACGTTCCACTTACTAACGGTAGTATTCCAAAGTGCTGCGGTTTTAAAAGAGGAGTCCACTGCTTTCCTGTGAAAAATTCTATAGGTGATACATTAGTAAAAAACAATGCACTCTCTTTAAACAAAATAAATAATATACTAATAGTTATAAATATAGATATCATTCCGAATCCAAATAAAATATATTTTATTACCTTTTCATTTAATTTTTTCATATTCAATCCTCCCATATTACAATAATAAAATTCGCTTTATGCTAACTCATGTCGTCAACGAGTCCTAACGGGCTCCGTTGCTTAAAATTGTTTCAACTTCAGTTCACTTATCAATGTTATCAACAAGTCGAAAGTCATATACTTCCCTTGTATGTAAAAAACTCAATTTTCAGCTCTTTATTATTATTGATGACATATTTAGAATACTATTTATTTGTTATATGAGTGTTAACTACATATTATCTATTTGTTAATTTCGTTAACTTTGTGTAAAATTCGTCTACTCGCTAACGCGGCGACTCATGTCGCCAACGATCGGCTCCGTTGCTCAAAAATAGTTGGAAGTGAAAAAAAACACTAACAATTAGATTTCACATTGTTAGTGTTTTTTTATTAACCTATTATTCTTCTATTTGAGAAAGTTGCTTATCATACTCAGATTGTGGTAATTTTACATATCCAATTTCAGAAACTAATTCTTTACCTTCTGTTAAATAATAAGTTATGAATTCTTTAACTTCTTCTCTTTTTAAAGCATCTTTATTAACATATAAGAATAAAGGTCTTGATAAAGGAGAGTAAGTTCCATTTTCTACAGTTTCAGCAGTAGGTGCTACTGGTCCATTTCCAGAATCTATTGGAACTATTTTCAATTTATCTTTATTTTCTATATAGTATGCATATCCAAAGAATCCTATTGAATACTGATCTCCTGCTATTCCATTTACAAGTACGTTATCATCTTCACTTGCAGTATAATCTACTCTTATAGCTCCCGCTTCACCGTTTACCTCCTCTGTAAAGTATTCAAATGTTCCAGAATCACTTCCAGGTCCATAAAGCTTTACAGGTTCAGCTGGCCACTCAGCTCTTACATCTTTCCACGTCTTAACACTACTATTAGGCTCCCATATTTTATTTAACTCTTCTAAAGTTAAGTACTCTACAAAGTCGTTATCTTTATTTACAACAACAGATAATCCATCATATGCAACCTTAAGTTCTAAATAATCAATTCCAGCCTCTTTAGCTTTATTTATTTCTTTATCCTTTATAGGTCTTGATGCATCATTTATATCTGTTTCTTTAACTAAAAACTTTTCGAATCCTCCACCTGTTCCAGAAAAATTAACAGTAACCTTAACTCCCTGATTCATCTTCTGAAATTCTTCTGCAACAGCCTCACTTATAGGGTATACAGTACTCGAACCATCTATTGCTATAGCCCCACTTAGTCCTGTTTGAGTTTCTTGAGTTTGTCCTCCACATCCTGTTAACATTCCTATTGATAAAGTACCTATTATTCCTATTGATAAAGTACCTATTATTCCTATTGATAAAAACTTTTTCATGTTATTTTTAATAAATCCCACAATCAATTCTCCTTTCAAATTTCAGAACTTATTTTTTCCACATATATAGAATACTATTCGTTTGTTATGTCAATGTTAAATAGATGTTATAGGTTGGTTAAGTCTGTTAATAATATGTAAATACTACTATTCCAAAAACTTTATTTGCTTATTCATAAATTTAGGTGTACAATATAAGAATGCGATTTTTAAAGAAAGGGAGTTTATTATGTCGAAAAAACAAGATATTGTAAATATAGCAGTTATTGCCCACGTTGATGCAGGAAAATCTACATTAGTAGATGCATTTTTAAGTCAAAGTGGTGTTTTTAGAGAGAATCAAGAAGTTGTTGATTGTGTAATGGATAGTAATGATTTAGAGCGTGAAAGAGGTATAACTATATACTCTAAAAACTGCTCTATTCAATACAACGGAGTAAAAATAAATATAGTAGATACACCTGGTCACTCG
The DNA here is from genome assembly GCF_037844525.1 of Tepidibacter sp. Z1-5. Taxonomy (NCBI): domain Bacteria; kingdom Bacillati; phylum Bacillota; class Clostridia; order Peptostreptococcales; family Peptostreptococcaceae; genus Tepidibacter; species Tepidibacter sp. Z1-5. Next base: position 22,911 of record NZ_JBBMMD010000046.1, read on the forward strand.
GATTTCTCATCTGAAGTTGAAAGGGTTATAAAAACTGTTGATACAGTTATACTACTTGTAGATTCAAGTGAAGGTCCTATGCCTCAAACTAGATTCGTTCTTCAAAAATCTTTAGAACTTGGAATTAGACCTATCCTATTTATAAACAAAATAGATAAGAAAGATCAAAGAGCTGAAGAAGTTGTAGATATGGTATTCGATTTATTCGTAGATTTAAATGCTAATGATGAACAATTAGAGTTCCCAATTATATACGGTATTGCAAAAGATGGTATTGCAAAGAGAGAATTAGATGACGATAGCACTGACTTATCTCCTCTATTCGAAACTATACTAGATCATGTAGATGTATACCCTGATTACGATAACGAGCCTCTTCAAATGCAAGTATCAGCTCTTGGTTATGATGATTATATCGGAAGACTTGGTATAGGAAGAATTTATAAAGGTACTTTAAATGAAGGCGAAACAGTTTCTATAACAAAAAGAGATGGTTCTGTTGGAAAAGGTAAAATAGCTAAAATGTTCGTATATGAAGGATTAAATCAAGTTTCTAAAAAAGAAGCTAAAAGTGGAGATATAGTAGTTATATCTGGTATACCTGATATTTCTATAGGAGAAACGCTTTGTAATTCAGATAATATACTACCTATGGAAATGATAAACATAGAAGAACCTACACTTTCTATGAACTTCTACGTTAATGATTCTCCATTCGTTGGTCAAAGTGGTAAATTCTTAACTACTAGACACTTAAAAGATAGATTAGAAAAAGAACTTGAAGTAAACGTAGGATTAAAAGTTGATTCACTAGATACTACTGATGGATACAAGGTATCTGGTAGAGGAGAACTTCACTTATCTATACTTATAGAGAGTATGAGAAGAGAAGGTTATGAACTTGCAGTTTCAAAACCTGAAGTTTTAATGCATAAAGAAGACGGAGTTTTACTTGAGCCAGTTGAAAGAGTTATCTTAAATGTTCCTGATGAATATTCTGGACCAGTAATTTCTAAGCTTAACTTAAGAAAAGGTCTTATGGAAGGTATGTCTTCTGAGAATAACTACACAAAACTTGAATATATAGTTCCTACAAGAGGTCTTATAGGTTATAGAAGCGAATTCATAAACGATACTAGAGGAGAAGGTACTATAGTTCGTTCATTCGAAAGATTCGAAGAGTACAAAGGTGAAATACCTCAAAGATTAAACGGAGTTTTAATCTCTCAAGCTAAAGGTGTTGCTATGGCTTATTCTTTATTCAACTTAAGTGATAGAGCTACAATGTTCATACATCCTACTACAGAAGTTTACGAGGGTATGATTATAGGTATGAACTCTAGAAAAGAAGATATGACAGTTAATCCTTGTAAGAACAAGAAATTGACTAATACAAGATCTTCTGGGTCTGATGATGCTGTTAAGTTATCTCCACCTAGAACATTCACTCTAGAAGAAGCATTAGAATTCATAGCTGATGATGAGCTTGTAGAAATCACTCCAGATGCTATAAGACTTAGAAAGAAAGTATTAAACGAAAACGATAGAGTAAAATACAATAAAAACAGAAAATAAAAAAATAAAGGGCTTAGGCCCAAAGCCACTGAAAAGTGGCTTTTCTCTTATTTAAAATGTTTTTTTAATAATCAAAAATATATCTAATGATAAAAAAATACCCTTAGAAAGGATTCTAAGGGTTCTATTTTTGTGTCTTGATATTTGAATTTTTTAGTTTAAAACTTCTTTTACTACTTTTTGATCATAATACATCTCTTCATCGAATTCACCTTCAGCTTTAGCTACAACGATAGTACATACAGAATCTCCAGTTATATTTACAACAGTTCTAGACATATCTAAGACTCTATCTATACCAATTATAAGTGCTATACCTTCAACAGGAAGTCCTACTGATTGCAATACCATAGATAGCGTAATCATTCCAACTCCAGGTACACCAGCTGTTCCAACAGATGCAAGTGTAGCTGTAGCTATTATAGTTAATAGCGCTTGAAGACTTAAATCAATACCATATACTTGAGATATAAATATACAAGCAACTCCTTGCATTATAGCAGTTCCATCCATATTTATAGTAGCTCCAAGAGGAAGTGTAAACGATGCAACATTTTTAGATACTCCCATATTCTCAACAGCTTCTATAGTAACAGGAAGTGTTGCATTACTTGATGAAGTTGAGAAAGCAACTCCTGCTACCGGTAAAAACTTTTTAAAGAATATTACAGGATTCAATCTACCTACAAACGTAAGTACTCCCATATAAGTGAATGTTGCGTGTATTATTAATGCTAATATAACTGCTAACATATATTTTCCTAGGTTTGCCATGGCAGATAACCCAACATTTGCAAACGTATTAGCTATAAGAGCAAATACTCCAATAGGAGCAAACTCCATAACAACCATAACCATCTTCATTACTATTTCATTTAAAGATTCAAATATATCAATTACAGGTTGTGCTTTTTCTCCAACTAAAGCCATGCTTATTCCCATTAATAAAGAGAAAACTATTATAGGAAGCATATCTCCACTTGCCATTGAAGCTATAGGATTCGTAGGTACCATAGCTATAATAACATCAACAAGTGATTTTGACTGTCCTATAGTTGGTTCTTGTTTTATTATATTAGACATATCAAGTCCAATGCCAGGATTCATAAATTTACCTATTAATAAAGCTACACTTATAGCAAGAGCAGTAGTCATCATATAGAATACAAGAGTTTTAACCCCTACTCTACCTAGCTTTTTAACATCTCCAATTGCAGATGCTCCACAAATCAAAGACACAGCTACAAGTGGTACCACAAGCATTTTTATCGCATTTATAAATACCTTACCACACAATCTGAATATTCCGTCTATTAACAATACGTCTTTTACATACCCTGATGGCATAGAATTTAATATCAGTCCCATAATTAGTCCTAGACCTAAAGCTATAAATATTTTCATCGTTAAACTAAGCTTTTTTTTCATATATTCCCCTCCTAATTTTTATCTTATAATATTATGATACAAGGGGAATACAAAAAAATACTGAAATATTCAAAATAATACATTTCATTTTTCAGTAAAATGCAATAACGCAATTACATAATTTCATTTTGTATCAATAAACCTTCTATGAACTTTTTAACACTTATCTTCCCACACACCTTACTTTTGCCTCTTATATAGTCCATTTGAGCTTTTATATCTTCGAAATTAAATACTAAATTTGAATACGTTGAAAAATCATCGTTCATATAATCTTCAATTCCCAAACTTGCTATATTATTTAAGGCCTTATTTATAGCTCTTCTAATTCTTTGTTCCATAGCTTTCGGATTATTACTAAGTTTTTTGCACATTTCACTAACCTTGTAATTCAAATGCTTATCGCCTTTTAATATAAGATATTCACATATATTTATTATATCTTTACTTCCTATTTCTCCTATTATCCCTAACTTTGAAAGAGAATATTTAATTTTTGCAATTTCCGACTTTTTACTTGCAACCCTATCATTAGATTCTAAATTTTTAAACATTCCCTTTATACTATTTAAAGTAGCATGCATTTCAATCTTTTCTTTTACATTGTTTATAACATTTTCAACCTCTATTATATTTATAGGCTTATTTATAAAAAACTCAATCCCCTGCTTATATGCCTTAGCTATCATATCCTTAGATGATACCTGAGATATCATAACAAACTTAATATCAGGCTTGATATTCTTAACCGCCTTTACAACCTCTATACCATTTTTACACGGCATCAATAAATCAACGATAACTATACTTGGCTGTTTGGCTAGTATTTCTTTTATACACTCTTGCCCACTCAAAGAATACCCTATTACTTCTCCCAAGTTTTTATACTCTATTATATTTTCCAAAACCTTTACAACACTTATATCATCATCAACTATATAAAATTTCATCCAATCACCCTTCTAATTGTTCTTTAGGTATTATTATCTTGAATTCAGTACCTATACCATACTCAGATTCAACACTTATACATCCATTAAAACGGCTCTCAACCATCTCTTTCACAATAGTAAGTCCTATTCCTCTATTCATATCCCCTGTATCCATATTAAACTTTGTAGAAAAACCCGGATTAAATATATAATTTTTATCAGAATTTCTTATCCCATTTCCATTATCAGATATCGTAAAAATAAATTTTTCATCCTCATAAAAATAACTAACATCGACAACACCATTTGTATCATTTATAGATTCTATAGAATTATTTATTAAATTCCTAAGTATAGATATTAGGATATAATGGTCCTTAACCTTTATATCCTTTCCAGCGTTAAAATTAACCTCTATATTAGAACCCATTGAATCTATATACTTAACAGTACTATCTTCAAGTATATTAAATATATATATAAGACTCATCTCTTTATGTTTTGCTTTTATATGAGTAACCTCTTCTATCCCCTTTATAACCCTTATATAATCTTTTTTAATCTCATGTATATCTTTTGTTATAGAAAGCGATATAGACTTTATATTAGCATCTATATCCATTGTATCTAGCTTTTCATATAATTCAAACGATTTACTCATAACACCTTCTATATTATCCATATTTTTATTCATAAAGTATATCTCTGTTTTCAAACTAGATATTAAAAACAATAGTTTCCTATATCGTTCATCATGTTCTTCTTTTTCTATCAAGATATTATACTCTTTTATTATATTTATAAATACAAGTGTAATAGAACTTCTAACCAGACACACCATAATCAAAACTTTTATATAATGCATATCATAATCCACATTATATCTAAATACAGACTCAACTAAATTGCCTCCAAATTCGCTAATGCAAAGATATGCAAACAAAAGATATATATTCTTTTGATTTCTTATATTCAACCTATTGAATATAATTCCAAAAGTCACATAAAAAAATATAACAGGATAATTAATTTGTAAAGAACCATACAATCCATTTCCATCAACAACCAATATTATAACTCTTAAAAAAAACACTACATTAGCTGTTACAAAACTCGTTTTTAGTATATCTACGTTCTTAAAAGACATAAATATAATAGATAAAAATATTATTCCAGCAGATATTCTAAAATCATCATTAAATATATTGATATATATTTGAGATACAAAAGCTATAATAATGCTTATAATCATAATTTTTTTCAATTCTTTCACATTCATTCTCCTCAATTAGAAAATATATTTTCTAATTGTTTCTCTATAAATAAAGTCTTTTCCTCTATTAAGTCTATAAATATATTTTTATGAGCCATATTTTTCCCATTTTTATTTACAAGAAGTTTAATAATAGGCCTATCTAACATGTGTTTATTTTGATCATACACAATCCCCTTAGCACCATCAGATAATTTAACTATCGAGCCTTGCTTAAACTTTACTATTCTGGATAAAAATAATTTAACTATATCAAAATCAAAGTCATTATAACCCAAACTATATATATACTCAGAAGCTTTGTATATAGGTATCTTTTTTCTATATACTCTATCCGCAGTAAGTGCATCAAATACATCTGCCACAGAGCATATCCTAGCCATTTCATATATAAGGTCTCCTGACAATTGATTGGGGTACCCTTTTCCGTTCCACTTTTCATGATGCTGTAAAATAATTTGCTTACTCAAAGCAGATATTTCATTTCCATAATTATCACTTACATATCTATATCCAAGTTCAGGATGTTTCTCAATTTCAACTCTTTCTTCAGACGTTAACTTCCCTGGCTTGTTTAAGATATCAGAATCCACAAAAACTTTTCCAATATCATGCAGTATAGCTCCTAAAGCCAGTTTTTGAAGCTTCATTTTATCGTACTGCATAAGAATACCAGTATAAAGACATGATACCATAACATTCAAGCTATGCTCATACAAGTAATCATCCGACATTCTAATTTCATTTATACTATACGATATATCTCTTTTAGATGTTATTGTATCTAAAAGTTCAGAAATAGTATTATTTATAATGTTCATATTAAGCCCTATATTCTTGCCTTTTTTAGCCATATTAAACTGGTCTTTTATAACCTCTTTTACTTCTCTATACTTTTCAATAGATATTGTATCATTAGGTTCTATCCCCTCTGATATTTCATCACTTATATAAATATATTGTATATTTTTTGAATCAAGTTGCTTAATATAATTAAGATTCAACTTAACATTCTCTTGAAGTAACACTATACCATTTGAATATATAGACTTAGCTACATAATATTCATACTTTTCAACATCTATATAATTAACATTTACAAGTCTCACCATACCACCCCACACTACAAATTATTCTTTATATATTATAAGTTTCATTATATATATTATCAGAGTCTATTTTTGACTTCAATGAGGATATAGTCTATATTTGTTAAAAAAAGAGAAATCTATCGATTCCTCTTTTTTAACCAAAGTTTATTTAGATTTTTCCAACTCTTCTACTAATTCTTTAAAAGTATCAAGCGCTATTTGTATGGATTTCTCATCTTCCATATCCACACCAGCTTTTTTAAGTTGATTTAGTGGATAATCAGATCCTCCACTTTTCAAGAATTCTAAATATCTATCTACCGCTTTAGAATCTCCACTTAATATATTATGACTAAGTGTTGCAGCAGCCGAGAATCCTGTTGCATACTTATATACATAAAAATTAGAATAAAAATGAGGTACTCTAGCCCACTCCATACCAATTTCATCATCAACATATACATCTTTTCCATAGTATTTAACATTTAAATCATAATATATATTACAAAATTCTTCATTAGTCAGAGCTTCTTGATTTTCAGATTTTTCATGTATAATTTTTTCAAACTCAGCAAACATAGTTTGTCTATATACAGTAGTTCTAAACTGTTCTAGATAATAGTTTAATATATATACTCTCTCGTCATCGCTCTTACTATTTTTAAGCATATAATCCATAAGTAACTGTTCATTTAAAGTAGATGCTACCTCAGCCACAAATATCTTATAATGAGAATATAGATAAGGTTGATTTTTTCTTGAATAATAACTATGCACAGAATGCCCAAGCTCGTGAACCAAAGTAAATAAAGAATTTAAATCATCTTTATAATTAAGAAGTATAAATGGATGAGAATCATAACTTCCCCAAGAATAAGCCCCTCCTTTTTTACCTTCATTTTCATAAACATCTATCCATCTTTCATCAAAAGCCTTTTGTATCAACTTTAGATATTCATCCCCTAATGGTTTTAAAGCTTTAAGTATTATTTCTTTAGCTTGTTCATAAGGTATTTTTATATCTAACTTTTCAACCAAAGGAGTATACATATCATACATATGTATTTCATCTAACCTCAAAAATTCTTTTTTTAACTTTAAATATTTTTGCAAAATGTCCAAGTTTTTAGTTATAACAGTTATTAAATTATCATACACACTTAACTTTATATCATCTTCAAATAAAGATGCTTGTATAGCAGATTCATAATTTCTTGCTTTTGCATAAAAAATCTCTCTTTTAACACTTCCTTCTAACATGGATGCAAATGTATTTTTATACTTACTATAAGTATCATACATATTTACAAATGCATTTTTTCTAACTTCTCTATTTTTACTTTGTAGAAACTTAGAAAAATTACCATGAGTAAGCCTAACTTTCTCACCCTTTTCATCTTCTATCTCAGGAAACTTAATATCTGCAAAAGATAACATATCAAATGCATTCTCTGCAACATTTGCAACATCAGAACTCATAGCTAAAATTTGTTCTTCTTTTGAGGATAATGTATAAGGTTTTTTTCTTAAAATCTGATCTATAAGTTTTTTATACGGCTTCAATTTATCATTATTCAAATAATGATTCATCTTGTCTTCGTCTATACTTATTATCTCAGGAATCATAAACGACGTAACAGTTCCTATTTGAGTTGATAACATATCTGATTTTCCAGATAGAGATTGTTGCTTTGTATTTCTTGTATCCTCATGTTGCTTCATATGAGAATATACATATGTGTTTTCAGCCAATCTAGATATTTGTTCATACAAATTCAAAACTTGATATAAGTTATCTTCAGATTCACTTAAAATACCTTTATACTTTTTTATATCTTCTAAGAATTTTTTGATTTTTTCAAAATCATCATTAAGTTCATCTTCATTTTTATATATACTTTCTAAATCCCATTTAAATTCATCTTTAATCTCATTTCTATTTTCCAATATATATTCCTCCTTCTCTCACTAAAAACTAATCAACAAAGCTCCTTCAGATGAATAAGAACCTATAGTTGCTCCTATTTCAGATATTATTATTTCTTTAAATTTATACTTATTATTAACCATTTCTTTAAATTTCAAAGCTTTATCCAGTGCATTCGAGTGACATATTGCCAATATTTTTTCAGAAGCATTAATTCCTTCGTTTTCTATAAAATCCATTAATTTATTTAAACTTTTCTTATCTCCTCTAGCTTTACTAAATATTTTCACAAGACCATCTTCAACCTTTACAGTTATTTTTAAATTTAAGACTTGAACTATTTTTTCTTTAAAAGAACTTATCCTACCAGCCTTAGCTGCATTTTCTATCGTCTCAAGTACAACATAAGTCGAAATTTTTTTTACATCTTTACTTATTTTATCTACTATGTAGTCTATACTTTTCCCTTTTTCAATCATCCTAGAAGCAGCCAGAACCAATAATCCAGTTCCCATAGATCCATTTTTAGAATCTATTATCTCTATTCTCTTCTCATTTCCTCCTTCTAAGTACATATTTTTACCTATCAAAGCATTATTATACGTACTAGATAATCCAGAAGATAGAGATATAACAATAACATTATCCTGTTCACAATTAAACTCTTTTACAAATCTATCTGGAGATGGACTAGATGTTTTGGGAAGATTAGGACTATTTTTCATTTTTTCATAAAATTCTTTTTTAGTTATATTCACACCATCTAAATAAGAACCTTCGTCAAATAAAACATTCAACGGTATAACACATATATTATAGCGATCAATTATATATTCAGGCAAATCGCACGAACTATCAGTTATTATTTTTATATTATTCAAAACAAAACACATCCTTCATACATTTATTTAATTGTAGAATTAATCTAATTGTATTTTTTTTGTGGATTTTTGTAAATAGATATTCTCTATTCATATTCAATTTTTATAACATCATCCAAATCCAAAATGCTCTTTACAATATCTTTAAATTCTATCTTACTATTATATACCACAACCATTTTCATATCCCAACACTTATACTCATCATGAGTTATATCTATATTCTTTATAAAAATTTTGTTACTTTCTATTATATCTATAACCTTCGATGTTATATTTGAAATATTTCTTGTATTAATATACAATGTACTAGTTTTACTAAGCATTATTCTCTTATCTATAAATTTCAAAGTATACAATGTCATAATAAGCAAAAAACAAGATACAAATGCTAAATAATAATATCCAAACCCAATAGCGATTCCTATACAAGCAGTCACCCAAATCCCAGCCGCAGTAGTAAGTCCTCTTATACTATCTTTGGTTTTAAGTATTGCTCCTGCTCCTAAAAAACCAATCCCAGATAAAACTTGAGCCGGCATCCTAGCCGGATCCAGATTTACATATTGTATATATTCTTTAAACAACATCAAAGATGTAACGGCAACAACACAGGAACCAATTGAAACCAATATATGAGTTCTAAACCCCGCCCATTGATTAGATTTTTCTCTTTCAAAACCTACTACGCCCCCTATAAAAAGAGCAAATAATAATCTAAATATCATTTCTTTATGTGTCATCAAATCACCTCTTTTTTTATTTATATTACCATTTAAATCTATATATATCAAAAAAAAAACAGGCCTCTTGAGGGCCTGGGGCGAAAAAAATATTTAGGGAAAGAAAAATATATAAAAAACCTGCCTAAGCGACGTACTAGGACAGGAATAATTTCTTTTTTCCTGACCCTTCCCTCCGAAGGCTGAAAACTCTATACAGGTAGGTCTCCTGACTCATGATTCATCTTACTCCCTACCCTTCCCGCAAAATAATAAGCAGTGGTTTTATAGGTTTCATCATCAATTACAGTAGCGGGGGCTGTGACGGATTCTAACCGCGCTTCCCTGTTATCCTCATAATAAGGACCTGCACATTCTATTAAGTTTTCTTATTATTATGATAACATATAATTTCATACTTTACAATATATGTAAAGGTTTTTTGTTTTTATTTTTATTACTTTCAAAAAATGATATATTTAATATATAAAACAAAATATTTTACTAAATATATAAGTTTTATTATCCGATATACTATATATGCCCAAATTGATACGAGGTGACTTATGTACATAATACAAAATGAATTTTTTGATATATTTGAAGACAAAGAAAAGCTTTATATAAAAACAAAGAAAGAAGGGTTTGATATTTCAAACTTTTCAGCTTTATCAACCTCACACCCACAAATCAGTATAAAGTATTTTTTAAACCTTAAAAATGCTTTAGAAAATATTTCAGACAACAATGTAGAAATAGGCGTATTAAAACCAAAAGTAGAATTGAGTATATCCTCAGATAACACCGAAGCATATTTTAAGTTAAATATTCCAAAAGATGAGCTTAAAAATAATAGACAACAAATAATTGATTCTATATTATCTGAGCTGAAATCAAATAACATAGTACACGGAGTAATTTATACTTTACTTGATGAAGATATAAAAACACAAGAAAACATATTAATAGCCAAAGCAACACCACCTAAAAACGGACAAGATGCTATAATAAAATATCTAGATTTACCAGATAAAAAACCTAATATACGTGAAGATGGTTCAACTAATTATTACGAAATGAATCTAATATACGAAATAAATAAAAACGACTATTTAGGAGAAAAGATACTTCCAACTCAAGGTGTTGATGGTTTAAATGTAAAAGGAATTGTAATACCATCCAAACCTGGAAAAGATAAAATGTTAAATTTCGATAGAAAAACAGTTGCAGAATTTGAAGAAGATAACAAAATAGTATTAAGAGCATTGACAAACGGTGCACTTTCTCACAACCACGGAAAAGTATCTATTATAAAACACCTCGTTATAAACGGAGATGTTGGCTATGAAACAGGTAATATATTTTTCGATGGCTCAGTTACCATTAAAGGAACTGTTTGTGATGATTTTAAAGTTATAGCAACAGAAGATATTTCTATAAACAGCATAATGGGAATAGGGTCTGCTGAAAAAATAGTATCTACAAATGGATATATATATATAAAGGGTGGAGTTTGCGGAAAAGGAAAAACTCTGATTCATTCTAAAAAAAGTGTTTTTGTTAAATATTCTAATTCATGTACCATAATAGCTGAAGATACTATAAATATAGGATTTTATTCCTTAGATAGTATTCTCGAATCTAAAAGCATTCTTTTGAATCCTGAAAAAGGTAGGATAATAGGAGGAAAAATTAGCGCATACGCAAAAGTAGTAACAGGTGCAATCGGAAACGCTTCAGAAAGAAAGACAATAATAAACGTAAAAGGCTTTGATAGAAAAAAAGTAAAAAAAGATTTAGATGAACTTTTGATAAAATATAAACATTGCTTATTAGAACTAGAAAAAAATAAAAAAGAAATGGAAGTTTTCGAAAGCACAGTTAAAAACTTTGCTGAATTAATAAAAACTCACGAATACGAATACTACCACAATATACATGAAAAACTCACAGCAGAATTATCAGAATTAGAGCAAAATCGAAAATATCTTTCGGACTATCTACATTCAAAGGGTGAAGGCGAGATATCTATATTAAACAATGCTTTCCCTCAAACTTTCTTGGAAATAAAAAATCTTCAAAAGATAATAACAAAAAAAACTTCTGGAACTTTTTATGCAAAAGATAACAACCTTCATTCAGAATAAAATTCACTTCACGCTATTGCATTTCTCGATATGTAAAAAAAATTCAGATGGAACAAACCTCCATCTGAATTTTTTATACCTATATATAACTTTCATATTCATCCGCATCAATATTAACCCTCTTAGGATAAGCTATTTTAATTCCCTTTTCTTTAAATTTAACCAGAATCATTAGCCTAGCATTCTTAGCTATAGAAAAGTATTTAAAAGAAGCTACAACACCTGTAATAGTGTACTTAGCTCCTACGCTGCTAGATTCTATATCAGTTACCCCATATACAGAGAACGGTCTTGATGGTTCATTCATTATATTCTTAATTAGAAATTCTTTGTATTTTTCATTTAACGCTTCACACACTTCACCTAATGTTTGCATAATAAAATCAGGGTCACATTCATAAGAAACTCTAACATGAACTATTACCCTCATTTTTTTTCTACTATAATTCATAATAGATTTTATCTCACCATTTGGAAGACTTATTCTTCTCAAATTCCAATCTCTTATACTAGTGCTTCTAAGGCCTATTTCCTCTACTGTTCCTCTAAAACTTTCATTTATATAAATATAATCTCCTACCTTGATCTGTTTCTCAAATAATATAAAAAAACCATTGAGTACATCCTTTATAAGATTTTGAGATGCAAATCCTGCTATGACCCCAAATATACCTGCTCCAGTTAGTATAGTTGACTGATTCAAATCAATTATACCAAATTCTTTTAATACCAATACACAAGCTACAAAAAATGATAAATAATAAGATATAGATACTATTATACTTCTCAATGTATTTTCTCTTTGAACATCAATTTTAGTTATATCAAATACTTTTTTAGTTATATACTTTATAGTTCTTACAAATAAACAACTCAATACTATTATCAATATAGAATTTATAAACCTTATCATACCATTCTCCTTAACCCTTATATCTGTTGATTAATATTTAAATTATCTCCACATATAATGATCTGTATACGTTCTCTACAAATAAAAAAGTCTTTTTTTTAATTCATAACGAAAATTATACTTATTCACAATTTAGATATGAATATAATTTCCTCATATATAAAAAGAAACGATATTCATCGTTTCTTTTTGTTTAAAATTTCTGTAATTTTAAATACTCATTTATACATATATCTATCTTCTGACTCGTGCTTAGTATTTCTTCTTTAAAAATATCTGGATATTCGATATATCTATTTATCTCTTCCCTTAATTCCTCTATATCGCTTTTTAATTCTTCTAATTTTTTTTCATTCTATATCACCACTTATTCCAGCATATTTGAACCCCTTATGCTATGATTCTATCAAATAAATAGAATATATGTCAATATAGAACTCGATAATTATTCATTTATTATAATAATTATAAATATAATGTATTATTTAGAAATTATATGCAATCAATACGATATATTGTCTATTTGTGAATCTTCACCCAAAATTTTAACATACATCTTGTGAGGAAGACATGCTATCATCTGGCCTTTTCTATCTATAAAACCAGTTTTAACACAAACTTTATCATAACAATCAGCTTCTATCATTTCTACTCCTCCGTCATGAATATAAATATAGTTAATTCCTTCTTCAGTTTCAATTTTTATAGTTTTTTCATAATTCTTATCAGTTATAACAACATCTTCATATACTTTATCGTCGACAACAACTTGCACTCTCTTATATGCAGTATCATCACTATCAATATTAGTAAAATAAAATGCTGACACACTTAAAACCAGAGTTGATATCACTATTATATAATCTAGTTTTTTAAGTTTCGTCACAGTATAGTTTCTATTATTTATATTCATAGCTTTATATATACTTTTATTTTTCACAAGATACCTACATACAAAACCAATAAACAAACCCGTAGGAATAGATGTCAATAAAAGTATAGGTAAATATATAAACATACCTATATTATGTATTATTATAGATGACATTATCAATTGCCCTATATTATGAAACATTGCCCCTACCACACTTATTCCTATTAAACTAGATTCCTTTTTGCTAAATTTAGCGAATATACCCATAAATACCAAACTCAAGATACCACCCGCTATACTGTATAAGAAAGCAGAAAAACCTCCTCCAAATATAGACGATATCATTATTCTAGCAGTCAATATTACAAACGTATCTTTAAAACCTAAAAAAAACAAAGATATTAAAGTAATTATATTAGAAAGCCCAAGTTTCGCTCCAGGCGCCATAAACACAAAAGGATTGGATATATAGGTTTCTATTATATACATAACTAAGCTTTGAGATACTAATATAGACATAAACACCATTTTTTTTGTTTTACTCATAAATTCCTCCTATTTTTGTAATGAAGTCAACTTCAATTGAAACGGAGTTTTCCAATATTAGATTTAATTACATCTTAATTATACTTTAAAAAAAGCAAAAAAGACAATGCATATCTCCACCAACATAGCTTTAAAAAGCTTCCACTAAGAAACTAGATATAGCAGCATCTGCTAATGCTCCTATAACCTTCATTCCCTTTGATTTTTTATATTTAATGCCATAAAATAGTATTAATTTGCTATTTTATCAATATCAAATTCAATATTTTGTATAGTAGTTTGCAATTCAAATATTATTTTTTTTGATTCCCACTATGTTTTTTTCATTTCTTTATTTATTTTTTTATTTCTCCTTTTCTTAGATGTGACATAAAAAAATATAATTTATTTAAATAAGTTATATTTTTTATGTTATAATTTATTAAATGATTATTATGTGAGGAGAGAGATATGGAATTAGGAGCAAAAATAAAACATTTTAGAAAGAGAAAAGGATTAACAATAAAGGAATTATCTAATCTTACTAATCTATCAATAGGATTTATAAGCAACCTAGAAAGAAATCTAAATAGCCCTTCTGTGAGCAACCTTCAGCATATATGTGAAGTATTAGGAATAAACTTAATGGACATATTACAATCTTCTAGCGAAAAAGACTTCATCGTTAGACAAAATGAAAGAAAAGAAATATTTACAACTGACGACAATAACATAAAATTCGAAATGCTTACTAACGGTAATAAACACTTAAATTCAATATGTATAACAATAGAAGGAAACAGCGAATCCAGTGACGTTTCTTGGGGACATAACTACGATGAGTTAGGTATAGTTATAAAAGGCATTTTAGAGATACAGGTAGACAACGAAACCTATTTATTAAACGAGGGTGATAGCGTATACATTAGTAAATTTACACCTCACACTTACAAAAATCCATCTAGCCAAAAAAATATAACCCATTGGTTTTCTGTAAAAGAATAAAGGCCACTGCATAAGCAGTAGCCTTTATTTTTTATTTTACAATCACTATATTTTTATCTCCAACTTTAACATTTTTACCTATTTGAGCACTTACCTGTTGCCCTTCATCAAGGTTAGTAAATACTATAGGTGTTATAATCGACGGAACTGATTTTTTAACATTTTCTAAATCAACCTTAAGAATCAGTTGTCCCGCTTTGACTTTGTCACCTTCTTTAGCTAAAGCTTCAAATCCTTGTCCATTTAAATTTACAGTATCTATTCCAAAGTGAACTAATACCTCTTGACCATTGTCTGCAGTAAATCCTATTGCATGCTTTGTTTTAAAGAATGTAGTTATAACTCCATCTACAGGAGATACTACGTCTCCATTTATAGGTTCTATAGCAAATCCATCTCCCATTATTTTTTGAGAGAATACCTTATCAGGCACATCTGTTATATCTAATACCTTACCATTTAAAGGTGCTACAAAATTTAATTTTTTGCTAGAATCCTTAGCTATAGTCTTCTTTTGTACTTCTTCTACAACAGGTGTCTTACCATTCATTATATCCTTTATTTGACCTTTTAAAGTCTCTGATCTTGGTCCGAATATAGCTTGTAAGTTATTACCTACTTCCATAACACCAGCTGCTCCTAAAGCTTTTAATTCATTTTTATCTACATTTTTGATATCATTAACACTTATTCTAAGTCTTGTTATACAAGCATCTAACTTAGTTACGTTTTCTTTTCCACCTAAAGCTTTTAATATACCTTGAGCAAGTTCTGATCCTTTAGTATGCTTAGTTTCTATTACATCTGCATCATCTTCTCTACCAGGAGTTTTTAAGTTGAACTTTCTAATTGCAAATCTAAATCCAAAGTAATAAACTGGTGCAAAAGCTAATCCTACTAAAATAACTAACCACCAAGCAGTTTTACCTTGAAGAACACCAAATAATAAGAAGTCTATAACTCCACCAGAAAACGTCATACCTATTTTAACGCCTAGTATATGCATTAACATGAATGATAATCCTGCAAATATACAGTGAATTCCATATAAAACTGGTGCTACAAATAAGAAAGTAAATTCTATCGGCTCTGTAATACCTGTTAAGAAAGATGTAAGTGCTGCTGAAGCCATTATACCTCCAACTAAAGCTTTCTTTTCAGGCTTTGCTTCATGATACATAGCAAGTGCTGCTGCTGGAAGTCCAAACATCATGAACGGGAATTTACCTGTCATAAATGTACCAGCTGTAAGTTGTACGCCATCTTTCAATTGAGCAAAGAATATTGAGTTATCTCCTCTAACAAGCTCCCCGGCCTTGTTCGTATACTCTCCAAACTCAAACCAGAATGGTGAATAGAATATATGATGAAGACCAAATGGTATTAATGATCTTTCTATTACTCCAAATACAAATGCTGCAAGTGTTCTATTTGCATCTATCATACTATGAGAGAACCAGTTAAGTCCATTTTGAACTGGAGGCCATGCAAATATCATTATAATTCCTACTACTAAAGATGATACCGCTGTTACAATTGGAACGAATCTTTTTCCTGCAAAGAATCCTAAATAAGGCGGAAGTTCAATGCTATAATATTTTTTATACATTGTCGCTGCTAATACCCCAACTATAATACCTCCAAATACTCCTGTTTGAAGTGTTGGTATACCTAAAACGCTTGCATAAGCTGGGCTAGTTCCTACCATATCAGCTGTAATACCTTTTGCAGTTCCCATAGTAACATTCATTATTAAATATCCTATAACCGCTGCAATTCCTGCAACACCTTCTCCATCAGCAAGTCCTACCGCTACACCTACTGCAAATAATAAAGCAAGATTTCCAAATACAACTCCACCTGCTTGCTCCATAATTTTAGCAATATACTGAATTACAGGAGCTCCTAAAAATGGTAATTTAGCTAATGTAGCTGGATTTTGAAATGCATTACCAAAACCAAGAAGTATTCCTGCCGCAGGTAATATTGCAACTGGAAGCATTAAAGCCTTACCAATTTGTTGCAATGTTCCGAATATTTTTTTCATAATTTCTTTCTCCTCTCTTATTTTTATTTACTAATGAAAAATGATTACCTTTTGTATATTACAAAATAAAAAGGCATAAGCAAAGTCATAAAATATTATTGCCCAAAGCAACAATTTCTATAACTTTTGCTCATGCCTAATCTAATTAGTAACACACAAAGTTATTAAAAAATATTAATTTTTATTTATCTTATAAATACATATTAACATAAAAAAATATGATTTGCAACCGTTTTCACGTATTTTCTACATATTTTTTTGTTTTTTATTATATTTTTTTGCTTGTTTGCGAATTTTCTGTATTATTATTCTATTTTTTCCCACTTAGTATTTATAATTACCTTTTCCACTAGTTCTTTACTCATTCTAGGATGAATGGTTTCTTCATGAGATATAGTTATTATAGACATAGCTATAGCAAATTTAACCATATCTTCCATAGACATATTATTCATATATCCATATCCAAGACCTGCTACAAAAGAATCTCCCGCTCCAGTTACATTATTTACTTCAACATCATGAGCTTTAATTCTTCCAGATTGATATTTATTACAATAATAAATTCCTTCTGCATCAAGACTTATAAATACATTTTCTATTCCAAGCGATAAAAAATAATCTCCTGCTTTTTTTAAGTCTTCATCACTCTTTATTTTAAATCCAGCCAAAATTTCCGCTTCATATCTATTAGGCTTTATTGTATGAAAATGACCTATCAAATGTTTTATATTTTCAGCCTTAGCAGCAGATATAGGATCTAGTATAAACTTTGTTTTACCTCTAAATTTATCTAGTATATATTCAAGTTTTTCAGGATCATCTGCATCTAAGCAAATATACTCAGAATTATTTATAATTTCTTCTTTAGAATCAATGAAGGCAAAATCCATTTTATCTATAACCTTCATATCTGCAATACCAGATACCATTTCTCCATTTTCATTTAAAATAGCCATATAAGTAGGTGTTCCTTCATTCTCAAGTACTAAAGATTCA
The DNA here is from genome assembly GCF_037844525.1 of Tepidibacter sp. Z1-5. Classification (NCBI taxonomy): domain Bacteria; kingdom Bacillati; phylum Bacillota; class Clostridia; order Peptostreptococcales; family Peptostreptococcaceae; genus Tepidibacter; species Tepidibacter sp. Z1-5. Next base: position 41,250 of record NZ_JBBMMD010000046.1, read on the forward strand.
CTCATATCATATCCTATACCTTTTGAATGTTCCATCATACTACGACCTTTTGCATCATCACCTAATATAGATATAAACTTTGTATTTACACCTACCCTAGCCATATTCTCAGCAATATTTCTACATACGCCGCCAAACGATATCTTTATATTTCCCGGCGTAGAATTATAAGGTTTATAGCATGAGCTACAAAATCCAAATATATCAACAACAGAAGCTCCAAATACTAAAATATATGGTTGGTTCTTTTTATTCATTTTCATCTCTCCTTCTAATAATCAACCATACTATTTTATCATATTTTATCGTTTTTTGTATCTTTATAAAAAAAATATAGCTTGTATTATTAATCTACATAGTCAATCATGCTTGTTATTTTCCTTAATAATTTTCAGATATATATTAACAACATAGGACTTCAATATTTAATTATCATTTTTAAACTTATCTTCTATAAACAATATAACCTTATTTGTTATATCATTTAGCGAGGGATTAATTTCTCCAGCTGTAGAAATCAGTCCATGACTAGCATTTTTTACAGGAACAAATTCAACATCTATTCCTAAGCTTTTAGACTTCTCATATAAAGCCTTAGATTGAGAAATAGGGACTATTGTATCTTTTTCTCCATGAATCAATAATATTGGTGGAGTGTTTTCAGACAAGCAATACATAGGACTTGCATTTATGTAAATATCTTTCATGTCATTTATCGTACCTCCTATAAGATTTTTAGTAGTTGCTGTATATTTTTTACCTTTTACTAAAGTCAAATCAGTTGGTCCAAAAAACGATATTATAAAATTTACTTTAGATGATATGTTTTTCAAATCTTCATTACCTAAGTACATACTGTCATCTGTAAGACCTTCTAGTAAAGCTAAATGTCCTCCTGCTGAATTTCCACATATTCCTATTTTATTTTCATCTATATTATAGCTAACAGCATTTTTTCTAAGCCATCTAATAGCATCTTTTACATCTTTAACCGGTTCTGGAAACTTAGTATTCTTATTAGTTAATCTATAGTCTATACTTACAAATGTAAACCCTTTATTATTTAAAATATTAATTAAATCTTTAAAATATGGAATCTCTGATTTCTTATTCCCAAATGCCCAAAACCCTCCGTGAACATAAACAATAGCAGGTCTTTTTTCATCGTCTAATACATTCGCCATATAAATGTCTAACTTTAATTCTTGTCCATCCACAAACTTATATGTTATATCTTCAAATACATTATCTTTTTTATATGTATTTTGATTATTTTTCAATAAAATCTCTTTCTTATACTTTGCAACTTCTTTAAGTGTAGCTTTATTCATACTACAACCACTAATAAAAACCATAGTAAAAACTATACTTATGATAAAAATTAAGATTCTTTTCATATCGTTCCTCCATTCAAAATCCTTATTACTTATTTTATCACAAGTTTTTATTGTATATTATTAAATTTCAATCTAATTCATTATCAATAATTCCTTGTATTATCAATCTATGTGTACCTACCTTTATAGGAGTACATGTGATTAAAGTTATGATTTTATCATGATCATTTCCTTCTAAGACCCATATATCTTCTGGTTTTACTATAAATTTATTATTTACAGTATAGATGTAATTTTTTTCTTTTGAAATCACTTGTATTTTATCTCCTAATTCTATTTCATCCAATCTATTAAATTGTTTTCCATAATTATAACTTCTATGTCCCGCAATTGCACAATTTCCTATTTCTCCAGGTCTTTTAGTTTCTAAAATTCTACAAGGACCTATATTTAGATTTTCTTTTGTCGCATCTTCTAATATAGGCAGTAGTACATCTATTTTTTCTATTTTTAAAATGTCTGTCACATTATTGTTTTCAAATTTAGGCAAATCAACTTCTTCTTTTATATCTTTCTTTGCTTCCTGTGTTTCTTGTATGGATTCTACTATTTCTTGTTGAATTTTTTCATTTTTGATTTTCTTCATATGAGGATAAGATACTATAATTAGCCCTAAAATAATAAAAATCATACCTAATAACTTTTTCAATTCTTTTCCTCCCAATGAATTAGGCAAGCTTTACGCTTGCCCAATTTATTCTGAATCACTTTCTTTTTTTGCATTCTCTTTTTGAACCTCATCTTTTGGTTTATCTGCTACTTCTTTGTTTTCTTCCGTTATTTGTTCTTTTACTTCTTCTTTTGTATCCTTTTTCTCAATCTCTTCTTTCGTTTCAGCAGCTACTTCTTTGTTTCCTTCCGTTATTTCCTCTTTTACTTCTTCTTTTATATTCTCTTTCTCAATCTCTTCTTTTGGTTCATCTGTTACTTCTTTATTTTCTTCTTTTATTTCTTCTTTTGTTTTTTTAATTTCTTCCTCATAAAATCCTTTTACATCTATGTATTGTGGAATTTCATTTATTGTAACCTGTTTTATCGATTCTCCATAAAACTCATTTCCATCTAAATTCAAATAAGTTTGACCAAAAAAATCGTCTTCAACTAAGATTCTCTTAGATTCCACATCTCCATTATATATATATATTACTTTTATTTGAATATGGTCTTTTCCTATTATTTCTGATGTCATTTCTATATTCATATTTTCCCATAAATTCTCAATCTCTTTTTTCTCTATTTTTATAGTTTCTTCTATTATTTCTATAGGCTGTTCTATTACTTCCTCAATTAACTCTTCTTGAGGTAATTCTAAAATATCTTCTTCTATCTTTTCTTCTTCCACTACTTCTGTTTCTTCTTCTATTAAATCTTCTGTTTCTAGTTTTTCCTCTTTTACATCTTCATTTTCTAGTTTCTCGTTCTCTTCTGTTTTTTCTTCCACTACTTCTGTTTCTTCTTCTATTAAATCTTCTGTTTCTAGTTTTTCCTCTTTTACATCTTCATTTTCTAGTTTCTCGTTCTCTTCTGTTTTTTCTTCCACTACTTCTGTTTCTTCTTCTATTAAATCTTCTGTTTCTANCTTCTGTTTCTTCTTCTATTAAATCTTCTGTTTCTATTTTTTCCTCTTTTACGTCTTCGTTTTCTAGTTTCTCGTTCTCTTCTGTTTCTTCTTCATTTACTACTTCTGTTTCTTCTTCATTTACTACTTCTGTTTCTTCTTCATCTTCTATTTTCTCATTCTCTTCTATTTTTTCAATTTTATTTTGTATATTTTCTTCCTCATTTACAGTTAAAACATCTTCTATTTTCACTTGTTCTCCATAAACATTTAATGGATTCATGATCATTGAAGTAAATAACAAAATTATATTTAAATATGCAAATATTTTTTTCATATATCTCCTCCTGATTAAAAAAAATCAGAAAGATCGGTTGCACTACTGACTCCATGTATTTCAAGTGCCCAGATACAAAATACACTTCATAGTCTTCTTTCTGTAAATATTATTAGCTATTTTTTCTTCTTCTTGAACTTAATGCGCCTCCCAAAATCATGATCAACGTTCCCATTAAATAATTTGAATATGGTACTTTCTCACCTGTTTTTGGTAACACTTTCATTTTCCCTTGCGGTACTTCTTCATCTGGAATTTCTACTTCAACTTCTAATTTTCCTTGCGGTACTTCTTCATCTGAAATTTCTACTTCAACTTCTAATTTTCCTTGCGGTACTTCTTCATCTGGAATATCTACCTTGACTTCTGACTTTTCTTGTGGTATTTCTTGATTTGGAATTTCTATCTTTTCTTCTTTTGGTTTTCTCTTTTTCTTCTTTGGTCTTTCTTTTTCATAATAATATATTACTTCTATTTTGCCTTCTATATATTGTCCTTGTGTATTTAATGTATTTTCTACTAGTTTATATCCATCTATTTGCTTATCTTGTGTTTTATAGTCTTTTCCTACTTCATCCTTTAACAAGTTTCCTTCTGCTAATTCTTTATTTGTGTTCTTTTCTAAGTATTTTACTATTACTTCTCCTATTTTCTTTTCTGGTTCAATTGGCTTTTCTATTTCTTTTTCATAGTAATATACTACTTCTATTTTTCCTTCTATATATTGTCCTTGTGCATTTGATGGCTTTTCTACTAACTTATATCCATCTATTTGCTTATCTTGTGTTTTATAATTTTTTCCAACTTCATCCTTTAATAAATCTTCTTCTACTAATTTTTTAGCTGTGTTCTTTTCTAAATATTTCACTACTACTTCTCCTATTTTCTTTTCTTCGATATCTGGTCGACTAGGATTAGTGTTTATATAATAGTAAATTACTTCTATAGTTCCCTCTTCATATTTACCATCTTTATTTTCAGGAACTATCACTTTAAAGTCTTTATATTCTTCTTCTGTTAAAGAATTTGTAGTATATTGTGTTCCAACTTCTTCTTCTCCTAAATCTTCGAATTTGAGTACTTTTTCACCCCATTTATGGATTACAACTACTCTTCCTTTCTTTATTTCAGGAATAACTTCATCTTGCTTTTCATAGTAATACGTTACTACCGTCTTTCCTTCTACATACTTTCCATTTTCTGATCCATCTACATTCACAAATTTATAACCTTCTACTTCTTTCTTCTCTGTTTTATAATTTTCTCCTACTGACTTTGTAGATTCTTCCTTTGGCAATAATTCGTTATCTGTTCCTTTTTCTAAATATCTTACTTCCAATTTTCCTTCATTTTGTTTATACCCAAAGTTGATATCTGTTAACTTTTGTTTCTTACTAAGGCTTATCGTAACAACTTGGTCTAAACTTCCATCATATTCATAAGTCTGATTATAATTCTTTAAAGACTCATCTTCTATTTGCACCTTATAGTTTCCTGATTTTAAATTTCCAAATGTATATTTTCCGTTTTCATCTGTAGTTTTTGTTTCTATTACAGTTTCACTATCATCTAAAATCTCTACCTTTACATTCGAAATTCCTTTTTCATCTGGATCTACTTTTCCATTCTCATTTAAATCTTTCCAAACTAATCCATCTACACTACTGCTTACAACTTTTATGCTTACATTATTGGATTCAACTAGTGCATCAATATCACTAACTCTACCAGTAAACTTATTTGTATATATATCTCCACCTTTATTTTCAGTAGGATTTAAAATAAGTTTTATTTCCCTAGTAGGTTGATTATTTGGAAACTCTGGTACTAAAATTTTAATTGCAGTTACATTTTTATCATCAATTGTCCCTATTGGACTCCATGTAGTGCCTCCAACTTTAGGGTCTTGATTTATACTTTCTGGGGATTCGTCTGTCACTAAGAATGTTTCTCCATAGCTCCCTGAAATACTCTTTAATCCGTAATCACCACTAAAGCTTGTATTTGGTATTCTTCCATCTCCATTGTATGGAAGTACTTCTATAAACTCAAAACTTTTTAATGTTTTATCTGTTCTTTGGAAATATCTTAGTGTATAACATAAATCTTCTTCAATCTCAACTTCTTCAACATCCGCTCTTTTACTTATTCCCCAAGCTCTACTATTACTTATGACTATGCTTTTTTGAGATGTTCTAAAGGATTCTTTCGTAACATCTAGAGGTGTGCTAATTGTTGCTATGGTATTTAAACTAGTTAAGTTTTCAACCTCATAATCAATTTTAGCATCAAAGGATATAACCTCTACCATAGTATTAATCTGCCTATCTCCTAGATTCCAAATTAAAGTTGTAGTTTCATCTGGATTTTTTATAATCTGAGGTTCATCCCCAGGAATTAATAGGTTTTTCTTAGCTGATCCTGAAACATAATCTAATCCTTTTGGTAGTGTAGTTGTTATCACTACATCTTCTGCTGTTCCATCATTTCCTTTTGATGTAAGAGAAGAAGATAATGTATATGTTGCTGTGTCTCCTACACTAACAGTATCTTTACTAGATTTTAATTCAATACGAGCTTTTACACCAGTAAGAAGAGCTCTATCTGACTGGCTATCTTTAGGTGGTGTATTATTATCAGGATTGTAAGACGTATGCTTCCATTTTCCAGTATCAATTTCATTAGCTTTTACAGATAAGAAATTTGGAATATTTGTGCCTATAGGATTATTTTTTGCTTTCATATGTATTAATAATTCTATTTGTCCTTTAACAGGAACTATTCCCGTTCTAGTTTTAAAGCGTATTTTTGTAATAGCTCCCGGAGCATCATTTATATTTTCATACCATCCTCCAGTAGAATCAGAATCATCTCCTGTTGAATTCCTCATCTCAATCCAATCATCATATCCCGAATCCCCATTTGCTCCTCCAACTCCATATTCAACAATAATATCATTTGGATCTATTCCACTTGTTCTTAAAGTGTGAGCAATTCCTGGAGATTTTTCGACTAAATCAACTAAGTTCGGATCAAATTTATTTACTACAATAGCATCATTAAAAGGGAATAAACCTGTATTCCAAAATCTTATATGTGTATTAAATTTACCTCCTGATAAAATAACACCATCATGGTCCCAAATTTCATCTTCACCAGAAAGTTTTCCACCTATAGTTTCTTCATACCATTCATCGATGGTTGCTCCTGCTATTCCTACTGGTCTTCTAATAGTTGTTCTATCTGTATTATTGGAAATCGGTTCAATTTCAGTTCCAAAATTTGATTGTCCACTTATTGCATTAGGATCAAAGTTTTTATAAGAAATTTCAATTTCTGTATCTTCAACAGGTATTTCATCACCCGGTATCCACAGAGCAAGAGTACCACAAACTACATACTTATCATCTAAAGCTATTGTACTTCCATCTGCATTTTGAATAGGAGTATGATTTCCACTTAAATCTGCATCTGATATAGTTATATTTACATCATCTCCTGGACTGAATTGATTTGCAGTAAAAGTTCCAGAGCTTGTTACTTTATTATCTCCTCCACCTTTTCCATAAGGTCTTTTAGTATGCCAATGAATCCATCCATAATCACCATGTGGTGCTACTGCTTTTTCATCTAAAGAGAAATCATAAATTTTAGGGTTCATTCCAAGGCTTCTAAGCTGGGATAAGTCAACATCAAAATTTAAGTCCTCATTTACAGATTCGCTACCCTTTCCATCCTTTATTAATACATCTATAGTAGAATAAACTACAAGTCCTAATTCTCCAGATGGTCCCAATGCAGGTCTTGAATTGTATATATCAACTCCTAAATCTAATTTTGGAAATGCTGAAACAATTATATCTCTACTAGTGTCACTTACACTTGATACATCATCAGCTGCAAAAGTTACATCTAAGTTAAACTTTTCCCCATTCTTAGAAGTTCCTAAAACTTTAGCCGTAGGAGAAAAACTATATGCATTTCCTCCTTTTTTATCGCCTAAATCGTATTTAAGTGTTCTTCCATCACTAGATATAGTTAACCCTAAGTATAAATTTTTTAAATTTGAATCCCAAACAACAATAGGATTTCCATCTGTACCTGCACTTAATGTTGCTGTTAAAACAGAATTTTTAGCAACATAACCTTCAGGATTAACACTATAATCTATGGTATATCCTACGGTGTCCAATGTTCTTATATAATTGTCATTTTTGCTATAGTCATCTCCTGGTGGACAACTTTCAGCAGTAGCTTTTCCTGTTGTATTAAAGGTTTCTGTTCCTGTAATAATTTCTTCCTTTATCTTAACCGATAATCCTCTAGTATCTTCTGCAAATACTATTCCTGTAAAATACGGTACATGCAGTTGAACTATTAAAGCAAGTACAGTTAAAATAGATATTCTTTTTTTATTAAAAATCCTCAATTTTAATAAAAGCCTCCTTTCATAATATTTTGTAGGGAACAAAAAAACTGCTCCACGACAAAATCACCTTAATAAAAAATAGGTACTTTTGTCGTAGAGCAGTTAAAGCTTAAACAATAATAGACTGTTGTCTTTAATTGCTATCTACGATATTATTCATATTTTAATTTTTTGTTCCATATGATTTAAATTCAGAAGCTATTTTCGTTTCTTCCAAACCTTATATAAATCATTTGTAATTAAATAATAATAAAAATCCAGATAATTGTCAAGTGATTTTTGTTTTATTTTGTCATTTATTTTATTTTTTTGTCATATCGTGATTTTTTTAATAAAGAAAGAAGCTATTCAAGTTGAACGCTCCTCTTTATTCGAAATATTTAATATACTTTTTCAGTTCTATATTGATTTGAATCTTTAACTATTTCTGTTCCTAAATTTCCTGCATATAAAGCTGTATCATAGGTGCAATCTACTGTTGCCCAATTATTATTTACATATACTTCATTCCATGCATGATATTCTGAAATATCATCTTTATATCCTTTTACTAATTTAGTCGGAACATCTACACTTCTAAGCATTACTGCAAATAAAGAAGCATAATCATAACATATTCCTTTTTTACTTTGTAAAATATCATCTACATTTGGTAAATACGTTTTATCTAAAGATGCATATTTGCCTGAATCATATTGTATATTTTTTACTATATAATCATGAATAATACTAACTTTTTCTTCGTCGTCATTCGTTCCTTCAGTAAGTTTTTTTGCTAATTGTACTGCCGAATTACTCTCATCCCAAGAAATTACTTGATTACTATTTAAATAAACTTCTTTTTCATTTTGTAACTTAACTTCAAAGCGTTCTTGGTTTTTTATTACATATTGTTTTCCTTCTTTTTGTTCACAAATAGCAACCATATATTTACCATTTCCCATTTGTAATGGAAAAGTTTCATCTGATGTTAATAAATCATAGTAATATTTTTGACCATTATGTTCAATCATCATTTTTGTTTTTACATTTGCATTTAATTCATACTTAACTTCAATAATCCCTTGATTAATACTAGATAAATCAAATGGGCTGTTATCAGCGAATATAACGTTTTCTCTTATAAAAAATATAGATATTATATATATTATTGCAAATAGTTTTTTTAACATAAAAAACTCTCCCTTCGATAGCTGGCTACCATCTCATTTCTGAGGAAGGCCCTATAGTTTTGCGTCCTTATCTTTCAATAAGTTTGCCATTTCGAGAAAAAGCTTTATTGATAATAATAAAAGTTTCCTTTGGTAGCTGGCTGCCATTTCATTTCTGAGGAAGGCCCTATAGCTTTGCGTCCTTGTCTTTCAACAAGTTTGCTATTATCAGTAAAACTATCTCTTTAATCTATTGTATTTATACTTATTATATCATATAATACATATATCTAAAAAGACTTTTTATAATGTAAAATAAAATATTACTCCAGAATCAGTATTTTCTACTCCATATTCACTGCCATGAAGTTCTAATATATTTTTTACAATTGATAACCCTAATCCAATTTCTCCTGATTGTCTATGTCTAGACTCTTCAACTCTATAAAATCTATCTACCAAATTCTTCCCAAAGTAAATCTGCTTTTCTGTAATTCTTATCTTTTTCGTATACTAGAATTTTTGAATATAAATCTTTTAATTCTTTAATTTGTTCTTCATTAAATTTTTCTATCTCTTCTCCTAGTAATTTCTCAAACTTTGGAAATTCTTCATCATCTTCAAAATATTTATCCATTATAGATTCAAATTCTTGCCACACTTTATCTTCTTCTGTTTCTAATTTTGCTATCTTTTTATATAAATTTTCAAGTTTTATTAAATCTATAATAATACTATTTTTTTAATTTTTCTTTAGCTTATTTTTTTTATATCAACCTGATTTAGCAAACTCAAAGCATATTTTTTTATACATAGATCCAGAGAAAATGCAGTTGCACTACCAGTTGCTACTGAAAGCTTAAAAGCTTTTAAAATGTCTTTTTCCTCATAATAACTAGCTAAAAAACCAGCTATAAGAGAATCTCCTGCTCCAACAGAATTTTTAACCTCTCCATTTGGAGTTGTAGCTTTATATACACCTTCATCACATATAAGTAATGCTCCATCACCAGCCATTGATATTATTACATTTTGTGCACCCATATTTACAAGCTTTTTTGCATAGTGTATAGTCTCATCTATATTATCTATATTTACATTTAGCACTTCGATAAGTTCATGGATGTTTGGCTTTATTAAAAAAGGTTTGTTCTTCAAAGTATTCAACAACGCTTCACCAGTAGTATCTACAACTACTTTTACATTATTCTCAATACATATATTCTGTATTTGAGCATATATATCTCTTGGAACACTTTTTTGAGCATTACCTGCAAGAACTAATATATCTTCATTACTTAATTTTTTTATTTTATCGAATAAAGAATTTAAATTTTCTTCTGTTATAGTTGGTCCATATCCATTTATTTCTGTTTCTTCATTTGATTTCAACTTAACATTTATCCTTGTATCTTCTTCAACCTTTATAAAATCAGTCTTTACTCCTTCATCTTCTATATAGTTTTTGATAAATTCTCCTGTAAATCCACCTATAAAACCTAGCGCCTTTGTATCTACTCCAAAATTATTAAGAACTCTAGATACATTAATTCCCTTTCCTCCAGGATACTTAATATCACTGTTAACTCTATTAACTTCTCCTGTCTTAAAATCATTCACATTCACGATATAATCTATTGCTGGATTGAATGTTACAGTATATATCATTAATTCTTCACAACCTTTATTTTAGTTTTTTTAAATACTCGTCATATTAAATCATAATTATATATCAATCAATTATCAAGGTTAGATTACCCTATATGGGTTATTTTATGACACACCATTAAACAGCAGATATACAAAAAGACCTAGATTTCATTTTTATGAAATCTAGGTCTCTATTTTTTATTAGCATTTTACTATAAGACTATATTTCTAAAGCATCTCTATAAATGCACCTATACGAGTGCTTATCTGACCTATATCAGTTTGAGAGTAATCTGTTTCTAAAGCCATATAAGGTATTTTTTTATCATTATTTATAAATTTCTTAACATTATATGTCTCTACATTATATGTATGACAAGCTTGAAGAACTACTTCAATTACACCATCAACTTTATACTCATCTACAAGTCTTGATAATAAATCTAATCTATCATTATTAGGAGTCATACAAGAACACGGAATATTTAAATAATGCTTTGTTAATGCCTCCATAGGCTCCATAGTTTCATCTACTAAGTTTTCATTAGATTTAGCTCCCCCACAGTTTTCAAAGCATACAACCACTCCATTATTGTCCTCTATAGTTTTAATTATTTTTTCGGCAACTCCACCAATTGGACATCCTGTTATTAATATTCTCTTTAAGTCCTTAGATATCCTATTGTTTTCATCTTCATAATCACATTTAACCTTATCTATCAAATCTCTTAACTCATTTACATACTCTTTTTTATCTAGTTTAAAACTAGTACCTTCCAACACTTTTATAAGATCAAATCCTTTTATAGCTGGAGGACATAATGAACTTAGTTGGTATAATTCTTTTAAGAGTTTTCTTTCTTCATTACACAGTTTTATATTTTCTTTTAATTTTTCTTCTGTAATTTCAACTTCAAATTCAGACTCTAATCTATCTTTTAAAAGAGTTAATTCTTTATTCCATGAATTCGTAGAATCCTCTGTTTTATAATTTTGAGGAAGATACATAATATGCATAGGCTTTATTTGGGCTAAAAGTTCATACATTTTTTTCTTTCCATCACATGTAGTTTCTCCAACTAGTAGATCAGAAAAATAAAAATATGGACATTTATCTGTTATACTAAATCCATAGCTTGATTTAATTAAAGGACATAGATTTCTTGGAAGATGCTTTTCAGCATCTTTAATAGGTTCTTCACCTGTTCCACATAAAGATACTGGTATAGCACCAGATGCCATAATTATCTCTTTTGGAGTATATGCACAGTATACTCCTACTATCTTATTTCCATCTTCTTTTAACTTTTTGATTTTTAAAAATCCATCTCTTCTAGCTTCACTAAATTCATCAAATATTTGAGGTAAATCCTTCATAATAGTATCCTCCCTTTATATAAACTATTCAACATTAAATATCATATAAGCTACATCTAAAGCTTCACGTGTACTTAAGCAAAAAATATCGTCTTGTGATAAATTCATATTATTTACCCACTCATCATAATGATTCTTCGTACAGAAGAAGTTCATTATATTTCAGCAGTTTCCTGACCAGTTTTGATTTTTATTTAAATCTACATGGAGTACGTGAGTACTATCAGGAAGCAAATTCGTAATCTCCCCATTTCTAATCTCTACAAATATCTCTTCTCCACATAAACTACACTTAGACCTTATTTCTATATCCTGATTAAATGTAAAAGAACTTCCCATGGCATCAACAGCACACATCGCATTAAATACACTTTCATCTTCAAGTTTTACCTTATGGTTAGTTTCAAGTGCAGATACAGGATATATAAAGTTTACATTATTGTTTTCATCAACTACTAAAGCTTTTTTTTGAATTAGATTTTTTATAACTTGATTTAAATCATATTTATTAATATTTACTGTACTTTGTATTTCCTCATAAGACTTATCTAAATTATAAGCCTTATTGTTATCTATAGTATATTTCATTATATTAATCCTAATGTCATTTTCCTCTTTAGTAAGCCTTGAGTATATACTATCTATGATAAGCTTTTCTAGAGGATAGTATTTAAATGACATCTCATATGTATTCTCCATCTAATTTCACACCCATTCTATCAGCTACTTATTATTACATTTTTTGAGTACATCAGTAAGTTTTATTTTATATTCTAGATAAGTTTTTGAATCTCTATTTCTAGGTCTATCAATATCTATATGCATATCATCTAATATTTTTCCTTTATCTGTTCCCATCACAATTACTCTATCACTTAAATAAACTGCTTCATCTACATCATGAGTAACCATCAAAACAGTAGTTTTATCTTTTAACCACAAGCTTTCTAATTCTTCCTGAAGGTTTTGTCTCATCTGAAAGTCTATTGCTCCTAGTGGTTCATCCATAAGTAAAACTTCAGGACTGCATGCAAGTGCTCTAACAACTGCACATCTTTGTTTCATTCCTCCTGAAATTTGATGAGGATATAATTTATCTTTCCCAGTCAATTGAGCCATTTCTAATAATTCTTTAAGTCTTTTTTCTCTTTGTTCCTTAGATATTTTCTGCTGTTTCATAGGATATCTAATATTATCTCCTACATTCATCCAGGGAAAAAGAGCATAGTTTTGAAATACAAAAGCTCTATCAGGTGCAGGTTTACTTACCATTTTAGAATTAACTATAATTTCTCCACTATCACATGACTGAAATCCAGCTACTATACTAAGTAATGTAGTCTTTCCACATCCTGAAGGTCCAAGAATTGATACGAACTGTCCTTTTTCAATATCCATACTTATATCCTTCAATACATGATGTTTCTTATTATCATTATTAAAGGTTTTATTTATATTATTAATTTTCAGTTTCATTACTCAGCAATCCTCCATCGAGTCAAAGATTTGTTGATAAATTGAATTATTTTATCAATCCCAAACCCTACTAAAGCTGCAAAAAACATTAAAGCAACTAACATTTCTGTTTGCATTCTAGTTTGGGCTTGTACCATAGAGTAACCAAGACCGGCACTCGTAGCTATAAACTCGGCTCAGATTACAGACATCCATCCACTACTTATTGCAATCCTAGCTCCTGTCAATATATAGGGTATAGATGCTGGAACTATAATATGTATAAAAATACTAAGTCTACTTGCTCCCATACTTGCAGCAGCATTATAATAATCTTTTGATATACTTCTTACCCCTTGTATTGTATTTAGTATTATAGGAAATACTCCTGAAAATGCAATCAAAAATATAGTGGGTCCATCTCCTATTCCAAACCATACAATTGTCAACGGTACCCATGCCATAATAGGAACCTGTCTTATAGAATCTATAAAACTTCCCAAAAGCTTTTGAGCAAGTTTTGAAAATCCCATTAAAAATCCTATAGGAAGTCCAAATAACATAGCAAATAAAAATCCTTTTAATACACGCTGTAGTGTAATCAAAATATTTATAACGGTTTCTTTATCTGTAATACAATGTATAAAAGCTTTTAAAGTATCTATTGGATAAGGCATTAACAGTGCATTGTCAAAATGCATAGCACTCATCTGCCATGTAAATAATAGAATAATTGTCATAATCAATTTATATGCAAAATCCCTTATCTTTTGATTATTAAACTCTTTGTACTTTATTCTTGAATTATAGGCTCTAGCTTTACATTCAATTTCTTCCAATCTCGAACCTCCTCATCTGGAATAGTCGTATTTATATAACTACTAAGCTGCTTTTTTAATAATTTTTCATTTCTTAACTCATATATTGATTCATTGTAATACTTTATAAATTCCTCATATAAATCTTTTTTTTCAAATTCTTTATTTACTACCATTACATAGGTAATATAATCTTTATTGTAGTTAGATATTTCTTTTTTTCCGTTTAACTTCCAAGCTTTTAAAGAATCTAATACTACAGCATCTAATGTATTATTTTCAAGTGCATATCCTAAAGCAGTAGCTGTCATAGGATATACCTGACAGCTGCTGCCAAATTTAGCTTTTACTAATTTTTGTTGATATTTTCTATTTTGTGCTATACCGATTTTTTTAGGAATTTTATTATCTTTTAATATAAATACATCCGAGTTTTTCACACAACTTCCAACTATCTTAAATCCATCATTATTTTTTACAAATTCCTTAGCAGCATCTTCACATATAATAGCTAAGTCCATTTGATTTGAACTCAATGCCCATTGAGTAGAACTCCCTCAACAATCCCTTATTGAAAATGATTCAAAGTTATTTTCTAAGGATGCATTTAAATTTTTTTCTTTTATCATATAATCTACCACAAAACCTGAAATATCATCTGATACCCCTATTTTTATATTTTCACTTTTTTGCTCGGTAGGAAGATAAATATATAGCAAAAATAAAATAGTTATACCTCCAAATAAAGTAATTATTCTTTTATTTATCAACTGCAAATGCTTTTTCTTTCCAATCTTCATAACTCATTCCAACAGGAAATACTGGATCTACTTTTTCTTTTATAAATTGATCAAAATCATCTGCTCCTGAATTTTCTAAATAACTTGCATCTACTATATCCTCATATTTTAAAGACTCATCTGCAAATCCATGTTCTTTTTTCCACTTCATTTCACGTTTTATCTCTTCAGGGTTTATTTTCCAAGTAAGTGTTCTTCCTTCTTTAACAGTTTTTTTGTATATAGTCATTAAAGCAACTTCCTCTGGAACGTTATAATTATCTGCGAATATTTTAGCTGATTTTATAGGATTAGTGTATATATACTCCATAGCCTTTGTATGAGCTAAAACTAGTTTTTCAGAAAGTTCTTTGTGGTCTTTTACAAAATTTTTATTTAAAGAAAAAGTACAACAAACACCCCATTCACCTTCTAATTTTGAATTAACAGCTAATATATGTCCTGTTTTTTCATATTCAGCCATAGACCCCCAAGGATCACAACAAGCGTATCCATCTATTTGTCCTGTTTTTAAGGCAAGATATGCATCTTTATCAGATCCAAACTCGATACACTCATAATTACTACCTTCCACAGGTATATTTAATTCTTTAGCAAATTGTATCCAAGCTTCACTATTTTCTTCTGGTTTAGTTCCTATACCAAGCTTTTTACCTATTAAATCCTTAGGCTCCTTTATATCATCTGAAACTACTAGATAATAAGCTCCACCTTTATGATTATTAGCTCCAACTAATATAGGAGCTCCCTTTGTAGAAGATGACATAACTCCATTAATTCCTATGTATCCAGCATCCATTTGTCCTGCTGCCATAGCTTGGGGAACCTTACCATTACCTGTAACATCTACATTAAGACCAAGTTCATCGAATATTCCAGCATCCTTTGCAATAGGTCCTGCTGTCATATGATCACAATTGTAGTATCCTAGACTTATCTTGTAATCATCTTCTTTCTTTGTAGTTTCCTGAGTAGTTCCACATCCGGCTAAAGAAAAAGCGAGCATACCTGATAATATTATTGATAATAGATTTTTGTTAAATTTTCTCATGTTTTTAGTCTCCTTTTTGTATGTATTAAAATTTTTAATTAACAGCAATCTTCCATATCTTGACCAAATAAATTTATAACCTTCATGTCTATAACTCTAAAAATTGCATATCCAACAGCTCCATTTTTAGATCCAGATACTATTACCTCGATTTGATCTTTATCATCTATATTTTTGAATTTTATAGTTTGATTTTCACGTGGTGCATCAACTGCATCTGTAAACTCGTATTTTCCATTATTATCTATAACAATTTTCATCTTGTTTTTATCTTTAGAAACACTGTATATAACAACTAAATCCTTAGTATTATTGTTGTCTATATCTTCATAAGCACATTTTATAACCTTATTATCAGGATTTGATTCTTCAAAATAATTAAGTAAGGGATTATCTTTTTCAACTCCTATATCACTTTCTTTCACATCAGAACATCCACCTAAAATCATTAAAGCCAAAACTATAAATACTATATTTAAAATAATTTTTTTAGTCATAATAAATAATTTCCTCCAACCCTATAGCTCAACTTCTTGTTTTGAAAATATTTTATTTAAATTTGGAATTATAGATTTCATGAAGAATAAAAATATAATAAATGAACATAGATACTTTAATGGTTGTGGTGCTGAAAATATAAGCTTATTGGCTACATTTATAGAATTACTTACTCTATCAAAATTTAAAACAGGATTGAAATTTGGCATCAAAATCATATTAGTTATATATCCAACAAATAAAGAAAATAAAATCGTAGTAGTAGTATAAATAACAACCGTTCTCTTACCTATAATATTGTAAATACTTATAAGTTCTGGAAGATTAGTAGCTGTTCCAGCTATTAAAAACGTAATTGCAACTCCAGGAGCTGCCCCACTTGCAACAAGTGCTGCTATAAACGGAATATGACCTACAGCGCAAACATACATACAACTTGCCAAAATTGTAATACTACCTAAAGATATAACACTTGGATTTCCTAAGTACATTTGAATATATTGTTGTGGTAGTAATGTCAATAATATACCCGCAATAAACATCCCAGGTATAACATATTTACTAACAGATAGTGCCAAATCGTTTATAGACCATCTAATTCCAGAAACAAACTTTTGTTTTAAAGTTCTTGTATCTTCCAAACTCAAAGTTTTATTATCTATACTATCTTCAATACCATATGCTTTTATTTCATCTCCTCCAAATATATTTGCTAATATTCCAACAACTAATGGTAGTAAAAAACCTGTGATTAAATAAATAATACTAATTTTCCATCCTAAAAGACCAAAACACATTATCATAGCAATAGGATTTATAATAGGAGTTGCACACATAAATGCAAGTGTTGGTCCTAAATATGCTCCAGAATAATAAAGACTTAACCCTAAAGGAATTACTCCGCAACTGCATATAGGAAGAAACATTCCCGATAATGTACTTTTAAATAGAGATGATATCTTCTTGTTTCCAAGCATTTTCTGTAATCTATCTGGAGATAACACATCATGCATTATTCCAGCCAATATAAAACTTGCAACCAACCATACAGAAGCTCCATTTAATATATTAATTCCGGCCATAATACTATTTTTTATGTAATCAATTATAATCATTTAAGCTTTTCCACTTCCTCTTTTACAGCATTTAAAATATTTTTTTCTGATAAATCGTTTATCTTAATTTTTTCATTGATAATAACTGTGCTCTTTGTAACCATTCCATATTTTTTAATATAATCAAAATCTTTTCCGACATTATATACTTTAACTTTTACATTCTCAAACTTATCACTTAAAGCTTTAACAAAGCCTTCATACTTATTGCATCATGCACATGCATTTATAAATTCTACAAAAACAAACATTTTATTCCCTCCTTTTACATCAACTCACTACATATTTTACCATGTCTATATTTATTTTTATACTTTTCCAACTCATTATAGAATCTTTTTATAACAACACTCTTACTTATAGATTTTTCCAATAAAAAATTCGCTGCTAACTCATATCTCCTGTCGCCAACGAGTCCTACGGGCTCCGTTGCTCAAAATAGTTGATGCTGTAGCACTTTAGCAATGTTATCAATAAGTTAAAAATATTATAATTTCCTATAAAGTAAAATAGAGATAGAATTATAATTCTATCTCTATTTTATATCTCAATAAAACTTGGTATTCTATTTTTAAATTGTGCAATTTTCTTTACTCCTATAGCTTTAAGTATTTTTATAGCTTGATCAAAATCTGCACATAAATCATCAGGTTTATGTGCATCCGAGCCTATAGTTATAACATTCCCTCCCATTTCAATATACCTTTTTACTATATCTGTATTAGGATGAGTTGTTTTAAGGTTATATCTAAAACCAGCGGTATTGACTTCAATTCCTTTTCCTTTTTTAATAATCAAATCTAAAATTTCATCTATAATTTCTTTAAAGTCTTCATATTTTAACTTTTTATTATCAAAATTTCCATATCTAACTATATAATCCAAGTGTCCATAAACATCATAATTATCATAAGTTTCTATACAATACTTTATACTTTCAAAATATCTCATATAGCTCTGTCTTTGAGTTTTTCCTTTAAAAAAGTCACCATTATATAAATCCAATCCTTCACATGAATGCATAGAACATATTACAAAATCAAAAGGATATGATTTTATGAATTTATCCAACTTTTTATTCAAATGAGGTTGATATCCTATTTCTACACCCATTAAAATTTCAATCTCTTTATATTTATCTCTTAAGTATTTGATTTCTTTCATGTATTCACTATAATCAATTTCTTTCATAAAAAGTTCATCGGGGCTATCATAATCCACATGATCTGTAAAGATAATTTGCTTTAAGCCTAATTCAACAGCTTTTATAACAATATCCTCCATTTTAGCTTTACAATCAGGTGAATAATCTGTATGAATATGACTATCTATTATAAATCCCATTATTCTTTTCTCTTTTCAAGTTCATTTTTTATATTTTCAATAGTGACTTCTTCATTTACCATAAGTACTAAAAGGTGATATATCAAATCACTTATTTCATAAACTAATTCTTCTTTATTTTTATTCTTAGCCCCTATTATAACTTCACTAGTTTCTTCTCCTACTTTTTTTAATATCTTATCTAATCCTTTTTCAAATAAATAATTAGTATAAGAGCCTTCCTTAGGATTATTTTTTCTTTCTTTTATAAGTAAATATAAATCCTTTAAAGTCTCATCTTTACTTTTTTCATTTTTTATCACTTCATTAAAAAAACATGTATAACTACCTGTATGACAAGCTACTCCTATTTGTTCTACATAAATAAGAATAGTATCCTTATCACAGTCATAATAAAATCCCTTTAATTTCTGTATATTTCCTGATGTTTCTCCTTTTTTCCAAAGTTCTTGTCTGCTTCTACTATAATAGCAAGCTACTTTTTCGTCTAAAGTTTTTCTAATAGCTTCTTCATTCATATATGCAAGCATCAACACTTTATTAGTATTTATATCTTGTACTATTACTGGAACTAATCCTTTATCATCAAATTTTATTTCTTTTACTATATTATCAACATTCATAAATCTCACCCCTAAATTCTAATTTCTATCCCTTTATTTTTTAAATATTTTTTAAGATCTTTTATTTTAATTTCTCCAAAATGAAATACAGAAGCTGCTAATATTCCATCAACATTTGCGTATTCTACAGCATCATAAAAGTCTTTCATATTACCTGCTCCTCCTGATGCAATTACAGGTACGTTTACTACACTAGTAATTCTTTTTAAAAGTTCAATATCATATCCATTTTTCATTCCATCTTCATCTATACTATTTACAACTATTTCTCCTGCTCCAAGTTCGACTCCTTTTACAGCCCACTTTATTGCATCTAAATCTGTTTTTTCCCTTCCGCCTTTTACGTATACACTCCAAGAGTCTTTATCATTTTTCTTAACATCCATAGATAAAACAACACATTGTGCACCAAACTTCAAAGATGCTTCTTTAATTAAATCTGGATTTTTAACAGCAGAAGAATTAATAGATACTTTATCCGCTCCTCTTCTTAAAATATCTGTAAAATTATCAATTGAAGATACTCCTCCACCTACACAAAATGGTATGTTTATATTCTTAGCAACCCTTGATACAAATTCTAAAGATGTTTTTCTTTCTTCATTTGATGCTGTTATATCATAAAATACAAGTTCATCAGCTCCACAATCGCTATAATATTTACCTAAAGCTTCTGGATTATCTACATCCACTATATTTTCAAATTTTTTACCTTTAACTACTCTTCCATTTCTTACATCTAAGCAGGGTATTATTCTTCTTGTGAGCATTTTAATGCCTCCTTAAGTTCTATTTTGTTATCATAAAGTGCTTTTCCTGTTATAGCTCCATATATATTCATATTCTTAAGCTTTTTTATATCATCAATTGAACTTATACCTCCAGAAGCTATTATATTTAAAGAAGTTTGTTCAGATAATAATTTATATATTTCAAAATTAGGACCTTCAAGCATCCCATCTTTAGATATATCTGTATATACTATTGTTTTAACACCTATTTCTTCAAGTTCTTTGCATAAATCTATAGAATCTACCTCACTTACTACTTCCCATCCTCTAAGAGCAACTTTACCATTTTTAGCATCTATAGAAACTACTATTTTTTCTTTATATTTAGAAACTAATTTTTTAAGAAGTTCTTTATTTTCAACTGCAATAGTTCCAACTATTACCCTCTCTACTCCCATATCAATTAAGTTTTTAACCTTTTCTTCACTTCTTACTCCTCCGCCTAATTGTATTGGTATTCCTATATTTTTTGCTATTTTTTCTATAGATTTTTTGTTAATGATTTCTTCACTTCTAGCTCCATCTAAATCGACTAGATGTAAAAATGAAGCACCCTCACTTTTCCATTTAACCGCCATATCAAATGGCTCATTAGAATATATATTAATTTTGTTAAAATCCCCTTGAGAAAGTCTTACACATTTATTATCCTTTATATCTATTGCTGGAAAAATTATCATTTTATCATCTCCCCATATGCTTTTAGTATATTTGCTCCCACTTCAGAGCTTTTTTCTGGATGAAATTGTATACCGTAAATATTATTTTTTCTAACTATAGAAGGGATAGTTTTTCCATATTCTGTATACGCCACAAGTTCTTCATTTGAAGAATTTGCATAATAAGAATGTACAAAATACACATAATCATCTTCATTTATATATTTTAATATTTCATCATTTTTATTAAACTTTATATTGTTCCAACCCATATGAGGAACTTTTAAATCTATATCTAGTTTTTCTATATTTCCTTTTATAAGACCTAGACCTTCATATTCTCCATTTTCATAACTTTTTTCATAAAGAAGCTGCATTCCTAAGCATATACCTATTAAAAACTTTCCTTTATCTACATGTTCTTTTATTACTGGTATTAATTCCATATCTTTAAGTGAATTTATAGCATCTCTAAATGCTCCAACTCCAGGCAGAATAATCGAGTCAGCATTATTTATTTCATCTTTATCGTTTGAAATTTTAGTTTCTACTCCTACCATTTCAAATGCTCTAGATACAGAATCTAAATTTCCAAGTCCATAATCAATTATTATATTCAACTACAAAACCCCCTTTGATGATGATACTTTATCAGAAAGTATTTGTACCCCTTCATTTAATGCTCTTGAAAATGCCTTAAACACCGCTTCTATCTTATGATGGTCATTTTCTCCATATAAAACACTAATATGAAGTGTTAATTTGGCTTCATTTATGAAAGCCCTAAAAAATTCTTTGAAATTCTGAGTATCCATACTTCCAAGCTTTTCTCTTTCAAAATTAACATCAAATACTAAATAAGGTCGATTGCTTATATCTAAAGCTATGCGACATAAGCTTTCATCCATTGGAATGTAAAGACTTGAATATCTTTTTATTCCTTTTTTATCTCCTAAAGCCTTAATAAAAGCTTCCCCTAATGCTATTCCTATATCCTCTACTGTATGGTGATCATCTACATATATATCTCCACTACACTTTACTTTCAAATCAAAACCGCCGTGAAAAGCCATCAGTGTAAGCATATGATCTAAAAATCCTATACCTGTATCAATATCACTTTTTCCACTTCCATCTAAATCTATTTCTACTAAAACTTCAGTTTCAAGAGTTTTTCTTTGTACTTTAGCTTTTCTCATTTTCTATTATCTCCTTTAATATTTTAATAAATGTTCTATTCTCACTTTTATTTCCTACACTAACTCTGTAATAGCCTTCAAGTTCATCAGAAAATTTTCTTATTAGTATTCCACGATCTATAAGCTTTTCATATAAATTATTTATATCTGATTTAAAAAGTATAAAGTTTGCATATGACTTATAAGCTTTTATTTT
The DNA here is from genome assembly GCF_037844525.1 of Tepidibacter sp. Z1-5. NCBI lineage: Bacteria > Bacillati > Bacillota > Clostridia > Peptostreptococcales > Peptostreptococcaceae > Tepidibacter > Tepidibacter sp. Z1-5. The sequence goes on from NZ_JBBMMD010000046.1 coordinate 63,698, forward strand.
TATTTCATTTAATTCTTTATATAAAAATTCTCTTTCGTCTTTTACTTCTTCAATATACTCGAAAATCTTATCTTTATTTTCAAGAGCCTTTACTCCTATATATTGAGAAATAGAGTTTAAATTATAAGGTGATTTCACCTTATTTATAAGATTTATTATTTTTTGATTAGCTATCATATATCCAAGCCTTATACCTGCAAGTCCTAATGCCTTTGATAATGTTCTTAAAACTATTAAATTCTCATAATTTGAAATTTCATCAATCATTGAACCATCTGCAAATTCCATATAAGCTTCATCTACAACTACTAATCCATTTGTATTTTCCAAAAGCTTTTTGATATCGTTTTTATTTATTAAGTTTCCTGTTGGATTATTTGGATTGCATATAAATATAACTTTAGGATTTGTTTCTTTTGCTTTTTTTATTAACTTATCTATATCTACCCCAAAGTCTTCATTACTTTTAACTCCTACAAATTCTGCTGAATATATTTGACTATATACTGAATACATACTAAATGTAGGAATGTGGCTTAAAATAATTTCATTTTTGTCTACAAAAGTCTTTATGACAAGTTCTATCATTTCACTAGACCCATTTCCAGCTATAATATTTGAAGTATTAACATTTAAATATTTCTTTATTTCTTGTTTCAAAAGATATGAATCATTATCTGGATAAAAATTCAGATTAAAGTCTTCATTAAATTTGATTCCTTCTTTATATAAATCTTGTAGTAAAATATTTTTACCTTCATTGGCATCAAGCTTTATTTTAAACTGAATATTATTCGTCTTGTATTCCTTTAAATTTTTTATACTTTCTTTCACTAATTCCATATTAATACCCCCTATTCAAATCTGACTTTTATAGAATTGGCATGTGCCGTTAATCCCTCATCCTCTGCAATTCTTATAATAGAATCTTTTGATTTCATTAAAGCCTCTTTGCTGTAGTATATTAATGAAGTTTTCTTTAAGAAATCCTCAACTCCTAGAGGTGAAGCAAATTTAGAAGTTGAACTAGTAGGCAAAGTATGATTTGGCCCTGCAAAATAATCTCCTAATGGTTCTGGAGAGAATTCTCCAAGAAATATTGCCCCAGCATTTTTTACTTGTTTATATAAGTCAAAAGGATTTCTTGTAAGTATTTCTAAATGTTCTGGTGCTACTTCATTAGCTATTTTTATTGATTCATTCATAGAATTTGTTATTATTATTGATCCATAATTTTCAAGAGATTTTTTTATTATTTCTTTTCTTTCCAGCATTTCAACTTGTATTTTCAATTCTTCGTTTACTTTTTTCGCTATTTTTGGAGAATCTGTAACAAGTATTGATGCTGCCATTTCATCGTGCTCTGCTTGAGATATTAAATCAGCAGCTATATACTTTGGATTTGCATATTCATCTGCAATTATTAAAATTTCACTAGGACCTGCAATCATGTCTATTCCTACATATCCTGAAACTTTCTTTTTAGCCATGGCAACATATATATTTCCAGGTCCAACTATTTTAGATACCTTAGGCACACTTTCTGTTCCAAAAGTAAGTGCCCCTATTCCCTGTGCTCCTCCCACCTTATATATCTTATCTACTCCAGCTATAGAAGCTGCTACAAGAATAGAATCCTTTAGCTTTCCTTCTTTATTAGGAGGAGTTATCATAACTATTTCCTTAACTCCAGCTATTTTTGCAGGTACTGCATTCATTAAAACAGTAGATGGATATGCTGCACTTCCGCCAGGGACATATATACCAACGGTTTCTATAGGTCTTATAATTTGACCTAAAATTATATCTTCTCCATCATGTAATGTATAAGATGTTTTTAACTGCTTTTTGTGGTATTTTCCAATATTTTCCTTAGCCTTTAAAAGATCATTTTTTAAATTATCATCTATATTTTCAAATGCATTATCTATTTCTTCTTGAGATACTAAAAAATCATCTATTTCTACTTTGTCAAACTTTAACGTATATTCTTTTAAAGCTTCATCTTTTCTTTTTCTAACATTATATAAAATTTCATCCACTACTTTATTTACTTCTTCAAATTCAAATTGACTTCTATCTAAAAGCTTTTTCAAAAATCCACTATCTTTTATTGAATCTATTATTCTTATCATATTATCCCTCCATATTTTCATTTAATGATTTAATAATATTTTGAATTCTATCAAACTTAAATCTATAACTTACTCTATTAGATATTAATCTTGCACTTATATTAAACATATCTTCTATTACCTCAAGCCCATTCGCTTTTAAAGTATTTCCCGTTTCAACCAAATCAACAATAACATCAGAAAGTCCTACTAAAGGTGCTAATTCTACAGAACCATTGAGCTTTATTATCTCGATTTTTTGCTGTCTTTCTTTAAAATATTTCTTAGCTATTTCAGGATACTTTGTCGCAACCTTTAAAATATCATCTTTTTTATATATTTTTTCCCCTTTTATACCTGCTATTGAAAATTTACATTTACCAAATCCTAAATCAAAAATTTCATATACATTTGTATCACTTTCTAAAATAGTATCCTTACCTACTATTCCTAAATCCGCAACCCCTTTTTCTACATATGTAACCACATCAGATGGTTTAACATATATATAATTAATTTTATTTATATCATCTTTAAAAATAAGCTTCCTTGAATCTAAATCTATACAATCCCCTAATCCTATTTTTTTAAATACATCATCAGCTTGTTTTCCTATTCTTCCTTTCGAAAGAGCTATAGTTATATAATCCAATTTCCATCACCTTTCTTATTTATAACTTTAATTAATTCATCCATATCTATTGAAAATCCTATTGCTGAAACTTTTCCCCCAAATGCTTCTGTTAAAGAATCGTATCTTCCTCCACTTATAATTTCTCTATATGAATTTGGATAATAACCTTTAAATACTATACCTTCGTAATAATCTAACTCTGCAACCATAGATAAATCAAAATGTATATTTTTTAAATATCCATACTCTTTAATAAATCCATTCAAATTTTTAAGTTCATCTATAGATTTTTTCATTTCATCATTCATATAAAATTTTTCAGCTTTTTTTATAATTTCTTCTATATTTCCCTGGAAATCTAAAATATTAGATAATAAATCGCATATTTCTTTTTTTATATTTAAACTTCTTACATAATCTATTAGTTCAGTCTTATTTTTTTTGTAAATTAGACTCTTTACTTCTTTTTCAATACTTTCTTCTAAATTAGTCATTCTTAATATTTCATCAACATACTTGCTATTTCCAATTTCTAAAATAAAATTGTTTTTATATTTTTTTAAGACATTTAAAGCTAACCCAATTAAATCTCTATCTGCTTTTGTAGAGGATTCTCCTATATACTCTACCCCCATTTGTCTAAATTCTTTAATATTTGAATCAGTTTTATTTCTGAAAATTGTAGCATTGTAAAACAACTTAAGTCTCAAATCATTTTCCCATCTTGGAATTAAATTTTTTATTATATTCATTGTAATATCAGGTCTTAAAATCAAAACATTTGAGTTTCCATTCAAAACCTTAACCATAGATTCTTTTTTTATTCTTTTGTTAACAGAAATAAAAGAATCATAGTCTTCAAAAACTGAAGGCTCTATATTAATACATCCATCATTTATAAACATATCTTCTATTTCTCTTGTTATTTTATATCTCTTATTTGAGTAATCTATTTCATCTTTAATTTTCAAAAATTCCATTATAACCCCTACCTTTTTATAATTATTTAAAATATTAAAAAGCCATATAGGTATATACCTACATGGCTTTTTAATATTTTAAATAATTATATTAAACCATCATAGATACAAATCCTATATTTTTTGTAACATAATTAGGACTTGTATCTATGAGCTATTTTTAGCTCATTATTACAAATCCCACAACTCTATGATGATGTCTTAAATTTAAATTCGACTTTACTAAAACTAAATTTTTCATATTAAATGCCCCTTTCACAATTTTTACTTCATCACTTTAATTCGTTAAACCGCTAAATTGTTATTCATATTATAACACCTTAATAAATTTTATACAACTACTTTTTTACTTAATGTAAAAAAGTCTTTATTTCTAAAGATTTTTAATGTAAACTTTTTTGAAATTCGTCTAGTCGCTACCACATGACTCATGTCGCAAACGAGTTATAACGTGCTTTATTGTTTAGATATAAAAATAACCTTAGACTATTCAGTCTAAGGTTATTTCAAATAATATAAATTAACTTTTTATCCTCTTAAATCTTCCATTAATTTTGTTTTATCTTTTGTTTTATCATCTTTCATTTTAACTATTTTAGCAGGAGATCCTGCTACAACTGCACCCTCAGGCACATCACTAGTTACAACAGCACCTGCTGCAACAACAGCTTCTTTACCTATTTTTACTCCTTCAAGTATTACTGCATTAGCTCCAATTACTACATCATCTTCTATAATAACAGGAGTTGCAGAAGGAGGCTCAAGTACTCCCGCAACAACAGCTCCAGCTCCAAGATGAACATTTTTACCTATAGTTCCTCTTGCCCCTACAACTGCATTCATATCTATCATTGTGCCTTCTCCAATTTCTGCTCCTATATTTAGAACTGCTCCCATCATTATAACTGCATTTTTCCCAATAGAAACCATATCTCTTATAACAGCACCCGGCTCAATTCTAGCTTCTTCATATAAATAATTATACATCGGTATAGCTGAATTTCTTCTATCAGATTCCATATGGTAGTCTATTATATTTTCTTTATTTTCTTCTATTATATTTTTTACATCATCATGTTCTCCAATAAGTATATAAGAATTTTCATCTCCAAATATTTTTACATTTTCATAATTTTGATTATTTATTTTTCCTTTCAAATAAACTTTTACAGGTGTTTTCTTTGTAGAATTTTTTATAAATTTTGCTATTTCATATGGATCTGTCAGTTTCATCATTTGTTAAATACCTCCTAATTGTCTTATAATCTATAAACTTATTACATCCTTCATATTGTAATATCCATTTTCTTTATTTACAATAAATTTAGCAGCTTTTAATGAGCCTTGTGCAAATATTTCTTTTGATAAAGCTATATGATTAACTTCTACTATTTCATCTTTGCCAGCAAATATTACAGAGTGATCTCCTGCTATAGTTCCACCTCTTACGGCATGTATTCCTATTTCATTTTCTTTCCTTTTTGCATTTTTACCATGTCTTCCATAATTAAATTCATTATTTAAAACCTTTTGTATTTCATTAGCTATCATTAAAGCAGTCCCACTAGGAGCATCTACTTTCTTATTATGATGTTTTTCAATTATCTCTATATCGAAATTAGCTAAAGCCTTAGCTGAAATTTCTACCAGCTTTAATATTAGATTCACTCCAATTGACATATTGGAGCTGTGGAATATAGAAACTTCCTTAGATGTTTCTTCTATCATATTAAGCTCTTCATCACTATATCCAGTAGTAGCAATAACTAAAGGAGTTTTTGTATTTTTAGAATAAGATAATAAATCATTCAGGCTATCTGGGTTTGAAAAATCAATAACAACATCCGCTTTTTCTTTTACCTCTAATATATTCGAGTATATAGGGTAATTTATATTATCATTTTTATACTTAGATACTCCTGCAACTAATTCAAAATCTTCATCTTCCATTATTAAATCTGTCAAAACTTCTCCCATTTTTCCAAGAGAACCATTAACTATAACTTTAATCATTTAATCCTCCTAATTTGAATCCGTAGTTTGTTAATTCTTTCTTTAATACATCTAAATTACAATCATCCATAGCTACCAACGGAAGTCTAAGTTCTCCCATATCAAAACCTAATAAATTCATAGCTGTTTTAACAGGAATAGGGTTTACTTCTATAAATAAAGCATCTATTAAGCTTTTCATATCAAGTTGTAATTTTCTAGATCCTTCTATATCTCCATCAAAGTATTTAGCTACTAAATCATGAGTATCTTTAGGACATATATTAGCCACTACCGAAATCACACCAATTCCACCTAAAGATAATAAAGGTAGAATCATATCGTCATTTCCAGAATATATTCCAAAACCTTCAGGGCAAACCCTTGCAATTTCAGCAACTTGAGATATATCTCCGCTAGCTTCTTTAACTGCTATTATATTTTTAATTTTAGCAATTTCAGCAAGTGTTGAAGGCTTTATATTAACGCCTGTTCTTCCTGGTACATTATAAACTATAATAGGTATATTTACTGAATTTGCAATAGCTTCAAAGTGAGCTATAACACCCTTTTGAGTGGCTTTATTATAATAAGGAGTTATAACTAAAAGGCCATCAACTCCATACTCTTCAGCTTTTTTACTTAGATGTATTGAGTGAGCTGTATTATTCGATCCTGTTCCAGCTATTACTGGAATTCTTTTATTAGTTTTTTCAACTACAAATTTTATAGTTGCTAATTGCTCTTCCTCACTCATTGTAGATGCTTCTCCAGTAGTACCGCATACAATTAAAGCATCCGTCTTTTCTTTTATATGGTATTCAATAATTTCTTCTAACTTATTAAAGTCTATATTTCCATCTTTAAAAGGAGTAACTAAAGCAACACCCGAACCTTTAAATAACATTAAAATCACCCTTTCTACACTAAATTATATTTTACTAAAAGCTCCGCTATTTGAACTGTATTAGTTGCCGCACCTTTTCTTATATTGTCAGCAACTACCCACATATTAATTCCATTATCCACACTAAAATCTCTTCTAATTCTTCCTACAAATACTTCATTCTTTCCCTCAACATCTAACGCTAGAGGATATTTATTTTCTTTTGGATTGTCTACTAATACTACACCTTCAGTATTTTTTAAAGTATTAAATATTTCTTCAAGCTCAAATTCTTTTTCGAATTCTACATTAACAGATTCACTGTGACTATATAATACAGGAACTCTTACTGTTGTAGCAGTTATTTTAAGATCATAATCATTTAGTATTTTCTTAGTTTCATCTATCATTTTCATTTCTTCTTTTGTATATCCATTATCCATAAAAACGTCTATATGAGGTAGAGCATTATAAGCTATAGGATGTGGATATAGTTTGTTCTTATTTCCTTTTAAGCCTTCTTCAAGATCAGTAATTCCTTTAACTCCAGATCCAGAAACAGCTTGATATGTAGAGTAAACTATTCTTTTAATTTTAAATTTATCATGTAATGCCTTTAAAGGTACTACTGCTTGAATAGTTGAACAGTTAGGATTTGCTATTATTCCATTATGTTTTTTAACATCTTCTGGATTAACTTCAGGAACTACTAGTGGAATATCTTTATCCATTCTCCAAGCACTACTATTGTCTACTACAACAACCCCTTTTTCTTTAGCTATTGGAGCATATTTTTTACTAAGGTCTCCCCCAGCAGAAAATAGAGCAATATCTATATCTTTATCAAAAGAATTCTCATTTAATTCTTCAATTATGTAATCTTTACCTTTAAAATTAACAGTATTACCAGCTGATCTTTTTGATGCCATTAAATATAGATTTTCTATAGGAAAATCTCTTTCTTCTAAAACTTTTAAAAATGTTCTTCCTACCATTCCAGTAGCTCCAACTACAGCAACATTAACTTTTTTCATAACACTTCACCCCTATTGAAATATATTAGTAATAATTTTATTTTATAAATCAAATTCTTTTGCTATTATAGTTATTGCTTTGCCTTTATCTCTTGAACTTATAGTGTAAGATATGCTTATCTCAGAAGTTGTAACTTGCTTAAATTCAATATCATTATCTGCAAATATCTTGAATACCTTAGCTGCAACTCCTGATTGATTCATCATCCCAATTCCAACAACAGATATCTTAGTTACATTAGATTCCACATGTATTTCTATATCTTTCATTTCTTTTTTTAATTCATTTATTACACTATGAACAGTACCTATATCATCTCTAGCTGTGGTAAAAGAAACATTTATATATCCATCCTTAGGTGCTGTTTGACTTATCATATCTACATTAACATTACTTTGTGATAGTTTATCAAATATAGTTGCTATATTCTTAGAATTATATAAAACATTGTTAATAGTAATCATTAAAACATCATCAGTAGTCGTAAGACCTGTTATTACTTTTTGTTCCATATTTTCATCATACTCCTTTATATAAGTTCCTTTTATATTTCCTTTATTTAACGCCACATAAATAGGTATATCATATTTAAAACCCATTTCAACTGCTCTTGTCTCCATTACGCCAGCGCCTAAGCTTGACAACTCCATCATCTCCTCATAACTTATATAGTCTAATTTTTTAGCGTTAGGATAAGCTCTAGGATCAACACCATAAATTCCCTCTACATCAGTATATATTTCGCAAGTACAATTAAGTTTTGCAGCTAAAGCAACCGCTGTAGTATCTGATCCACCTCTTCCCAAAGTAGTTATATCCCCATCTTCATTCATACCTTGAAAACCTGCTACAACTACTATTTTCCCTTCTTTTAAATAATTTTTAATAATATCGATATTAATTTCTGCAACACGGTTTTTAGTATGAAGTCCTTCTGTTTTTATTCCTGCTTGAAAACCAGTTAAGGATATTGAATTATATCCCTGTTCCTTAAATATCATTGATAATAATGAAATAGACACCTGTTCTCCTGTAGCCATAAGCATATCTAACTCTCGTTTACATGGATTTTGTGAAATTTCTTTAGCCATTTCAACTAGTCTATCAGTACTTTTTCCCATAGCCGAAACTACAACTACTACATCATTTCCTTTGTCTCTTTGCTCTATCACTCTTTTTGCAATGTCTTTCATTTTATCTATACTTCCTACAGAAGTTCCACCGTATTTCTGAACTATTGTAGCCATATTAATTACCCCCTTTAATTTTTAAATTAATACATCATTTCTAATAAGATCTTCATAAGTTTCTCTTTTAACAGCAATTCTTGATTCTCCATCTTTAACAAATACGACCGCTGGCTTTAAAATTCTATTATAATTACTAGACATGCTGTAATTATATGCACCAGTGCTTAAAACAGCTAGCACATCGTTTCTTTCAACTTTTGGAAGTTCAATATTTTTTATTATAATATCTCCAGACTCACAGCACTTTCCTGCAACAGTATATGTTTCTTCATATTCGAAATTCATTTTATTAGCAACAACAGCTTCATATTTAGCATCATATAGCGCTGTTCTTGGATTATCAGTCATACCTCCATCAACAAACATATACTGCTTACCTCCATATGTTTGTTTAGTTCCCCCTATTTTATAAAGTGTAGTTCCTGCATTAGCAACTATAGATCTTCCTGGTTCTATCATTAACTTTGGAATACTCATATTCATATTCTCTATTCCATCTTTTATTAATCTAAGTAAATTATTAAGACATTTTTTTATATCCATTTGATCATCTTCATCAGAATAACGAACTCCAAATCCTCCACCTAGATTTAATTCCTTAGTAATAAAATTACACTTATTTTCTATTTCTTTCATAAATTCAATCATAACTAAAGCACTTGAATAAAATGAATTTTCTTCAAAAATTTGAGATCCTATATGGCAATGAAATCCCTTTAAGTTTAATCTATTGCTCGTTTGAAATTTATTTATTACAGAGTATATATCATCACTAAATATTGATTCACCAAACTTTGAATCATTTTTAGAAGTTTGAATATACTCATGAGTATGTGCATCTATACCTGGGTTTACTCTTAATAATACATCTATGTTTTTATCTAATTCTTCACATAAAATCTCTAATAATTCTAGTTCTTGTCTATTATCTACTATTATTCTACCTACACCTGATTTAATTGCAAAAACCAACTCATCTTCTGTTTTGTTGTTTCCATGCATATAAATTTTATTTGGAGGAAAATTCGATTTTAAAGCTGTATACAGTTCCCCTCCAGATACAACATCCAACGATAATCCTTCTTCTTTTATTATTTTACATATAGCTACATTTAAAAATGCTTTAGAAGCATATATTACTTCAGTATCAATTTCTTTGACTGAAAAGCTTTCATTAAATAATTTACAATTATTTCTAACCAATTCTTCATCTACTACATATAATGGGGTTCCAAATTCTTTTACTAAATTAACAGCATCACAATTACCAATTTCTAAATTACCTCTATTATTTATATTCATTGTTCCAAATAGTTCCATTATACAGTCACCTCTTTCATATATGTTTTCACTTTTCCTGATTTTTTATAATAAAAAAATTCGTCTAGTCGCTACGCGCTGACTCATGTCGCCAACGATCCCTAACGGGCTCCGTTGCTCAAAAATAGTTACAACTTTAGTTTGCTTATCAATGTTATCCACAAGTATAAAGTATTCGTTTCCTTGTATATAAAAAAGCAGTTATGAGCAAAAGGCACTCATAACTGCTTTATACAAAATCAAAATATATTTTATACAAAAACAACAATTCCTTTTGCCCCAATATGATAAGTCCTCCTTTAGAAAATTGGGCTATTTTCTAAAGACAGTACTATGCTTATTCAACATAGTCCCAATACATATTTCTATGTATTTCGGCGGTTAGACCTTTCTAGTATATAACCTTTATATACTGTACTCTTTTCAACCGCGGCCTCTATATCATATTGTTTATATTATTTTATTTTTCAATGTAATAATTCCTTGTATATAAAAAAGCAGTTATGAGCAAAAGGCACTCATAACTGCTTTATACAAAACTAAAATACTGTTTTATAATAAAACATCTATTCCTTTTGCCCCAATATGATAAGTCCTCCTTTAGAAAATTGGGCTATTCTCTAAAGACAGTACTATGCTTATTCAACATAGTCCCAATACATAAAATCTATGTATTTCGGCAGTTGCACCTTTCCAATGTATATCATTTATATACTGTACTCTTTACAACCGCGGCCTCTATATCACATTGTTTATATTATTTAATATTTTCTGATTAATTGCTTAAAAGAATTCTAACAGATATTATGCTAAGAGTCAACAATATTTTTTAAAATAAATTAACTATAGTACATCTTCTGGCCTTCCTATTTTAACAATCTCTCCTTCTTTTAAAAGTATTACTCTGTGAGCTATATTTATTGCATCTTCTTTATCATGTGTAACAAAGATACATGTTATTCCTGATTTATCTATTATTTTTTTTAACTCTTTTCTTATTTTACTCTTCAAATTTGCATCTAAATTACTAAATGGTTCATCCATTAAAAGAAGAGATGGTTGTGGTGCTAAAGCTCTAGCTAATGCTATTCTTTGCTGTTGCCCACCACTTAATTCATGAGGATACCTTTTTTCATAGCCTTCTAACTCTACTAAATTTAAGACTTCCTTTACTCTGATTTCTTTTTCCTTTGATTGCATATTTTTAAGACCAAACTTTATATTTTGACCAACTGTCATATGTGGAAATAGGGCATAATCTTGAAATACCATTCCAACACCTCTTTTTTCTGGTTGTAGAAAATAATTTTTATCAACTAGAACCCTATCATCTACTTTTATATGTCCATTACTTGGAATTTCAAGACCAGAAATCAATCTAAGAATTGTACTTTTTCCACTTCCACTTTGTCCTAAAATAGCAATTATTTGTCCTTTTTTTATACCTACACTAAAATTATCTATATTTTTTTCTCTTGAGTTCTTATAATTAAAATCTATATTTTTAATATCAATATACATTAGACACTCTCCTTATCCCCTATTTTATAAAATAAATAAATCGAAACAAAGCTGATTATAATTATTACAAGAGATGGTATAGATGATTCTGGAATCATTTCATCATTTGCATATTCAAAAACCTTTGTAGGTAATGTATTAAAATTAAAAGGTCTTAAAATCAAAGTAAGAGATAACTCTTTTAAAACATCTACAAAAACTAATAAAAAAGCACTAAGTACAGCTGGCTTTATCATTTTTAAGTCAACCTTAAAGAAAGTTTGAGTTACACTCATTCCCAACATTCTAGATGCTTCAAAAAACTTCTTACCTATCTTTTCAAAACCAGAATCTATAGAATTATATCCAACAGCTAAAAACCTTATAATATAAGCAAATATAAGCATAACAAGGCTAGTACTTAGTAACATTTTTTTCGAATCACTATCTATTATTTTGTATATCCAGTAAAAATTATTATCTATTTTTATAAAAAACATTATTACACTTATAGCTATTACAGCAGCTGGTATAGAATATCCGATTAATGTAGCCTTTGAGTATAATTTCGAAATAAAATTTTCATTTATTCTACAGTAATTAGCTATTACTACAGCCATTATAACAACAAGACTTGCAGAAATTGCAGCTACTGAGAATGAATTGAATATAAGATTTAAAAATTCAATATTCAATATCTTTTTATAAGTTAATACACTCCAATAGATTAACTGTATAGTAGGTATTAAAAAGCCAATACTAAATATAAAAAAACAATATCCAAATAATAAGTTTGATTTAAATCCGTCAAGCTTTATTCGAGATATAGGTCTTATCTTAGTAGTTGTATAGCTAAATTTCTTATTTCCTCTCAAAAACTTTTCTGATGCAAGTATGATTATAACTATTAACATCAATACACCCGATAATCTAATTGCAGAATCCGTATCTCCCATACCAAACCAAGTTTTGAATATAGCTGTACTGAATGTAGGTATTCCAAAGTATTGAACAACACCATAATCATTCAAAACTTCTAATATAACAAGACTTGCTCCGCCTATTATAGCTCCCCTAGAAATAGGCATTACTATCAACAGAAAAATATCTATTAAATTTCTTCCTAGTACTCTAGCATTTTCTATTAAAGCTGCTGATTGTTTTTCTAAAAAAGATCTCGTAATTATATATACATACGGAAATAACGATACTGTAAATATAAACACAGCTCCTTTTATAGACATAATATCAAAGTATTTCTGATTTATTTGCATATTAAAACTATTTCTCAAAAAGGTTTGAACAATACCTGTATAATTAAGTATTCCATTATAAGTATATGCTCCTATATAAGATGGTATTGAAAGAGGTAAAATAAGCCCCCATTTAAAAAACGATCTCATAGGAAATTCATATACAGATATAATCCATGCCAAACTTACACCTATAATAACTGTAAACAACCCCGTAAAAATAACTAAGGTCATCGAATTCAAAATATACCCTTTTAGCATATATTCTTTTATATGAAACCAATTTTCATTTGGTTTTTGAAAAATACTTATAAATATATTTATATTAGGCATTATAACCAAAGCTATGAATATAAAGCTTAATAACGACCATATGTTGAGATTTTGCTTTCTGTATTTAATCAAATTAGTACACTTCCTTTTCACATATTATTAAAACCCCATATTGTAAAAAACAATATGGGGTTTTATATTAATTACTTCCAACCAATTTCATTAAATATCTCTACTGATCTTTTATTGTTCTCTCCTAATTTATTCAAACTTATATCTTGTGCTTTAAACTCACCCCATGATTTTAATAATTCTGAAGGCTCTACATTAGGATTCACAGGATATTCGTAGTTTGCTTTAGCAAATACACTTTGAGCTTTTTCTTGTGATAAAAATTCTATAAATTCAACTGCATTTTCTTTATTATTAGCATCTTTAGTAACTCCAGCCCCACTTACATTTATATGAGTACCAGTAGTATCTTGATTTGGGAAGAACACACTAACTTGCTCTCCTACTTTTACTTCCTCTGGATCTGATGAATTCAGTAATTTACCTAAGTAATAAGTATTCATTATAGCTATATCACCTTCACCAGCTACAACTGCTTTAGCTTGATCTCTATCATTTCCCTTTGGCTCTCTAGACATATTATCAACTAAGCCCTTTGCCCATTCTTTAGCTTTATCTTCTCCATTTATTTCAATGAAAGATGCAAGTAAAGATTGATTATAAGTGTTTGATGATGATCTTACTAATATCTTTCCCTCCCATTTAGGATTAGTTAAATCTTCATAAGTAGATAATTCCGATGGGTTAACTCTATCTTTAGAATATACTATAACTCTTCCTCTTTTAGTTAATCCATACCACGCATTATCTTTATCTCTTAAATTTTCTGGGATATTATTATTTAAAACTTCACTTTCTATAGACTGTAATAAATCTTGTGATTTAGCTCTATGTAATCTTCCAGCATCTGCTACTATAAGTACATCCGCTTCTGTATCTTTGCCTTCTCTATCAAGTCTTTCAATTAATTCATCATCTTTTCCTTCAACTACATTTACCTTTATACCTGTCTCTTCTGTAAATAATTTATAAAGTTCTTTATCAGCATCATAATGTCTAGATGTATATACATTAACTACTTTTTCTTCATTACCCCCTGTACTCTCTTGTTTAGTAGTACAACCTACAAGTAATACTATTGAAAATGCAACAGTTAAAAAACTTAATAATAATTTCTTTTTCATGTCTTGTTTCCTCCTCAGTTTATGTTATTTAGAAAGATAATTATTTTTAATCGATATTAATTATCGTTTTCTTTTTCATAATGATAATAACTCATTATCATTACGATGTCAACTATATTTAATATGTTATATTTTAACAATCAAAATAGTTTTATATTTTACTCGATTTAGTTTACATTTAATTGTATTTTTGTTATATTTAACATGATAGATATTTAACTTTAATATATAAGAAAGAAGGAAATAATATGGGATTATTCGAAAAAAAGAAGCTCTACAGAGTAGAGATAATAAAGAGATGTTACCCTAATATTATACTTAACGGCTATAATACTCCTATGCCTTCTCTTGATACTATTTCAGAAAAAGGTAATATTTTTCAAATACCTCCAGGTATTAAAGGATGGGTCATAGAAAAATTCGGTAAGAAATACTTTAGACCTGATGAGGATCAAGAAGGGATAGAACTCTTCACAATTCCCCACCAACCTATAGCTTTAATAGATTACAAATATATAAAAGGAAATTATAAAATAATATAATTTTTTTATAAACTAAAAACCCGCTGTCTAACAGCGGGACTATAATTCCTTACTATAAAGCATCTCTACATGTTCAATTCCATCTTCCAAATAAACATCAGATACTTCTTTAAATCCAAAACTCTTGTAAAAATCTACTAAATACATCTGTGCAGATATTCTTATAGATTGTTCATTTAATTTTCTCTCTATAAAATTAATGGCTATTAACATCATTTCTCTAGCTAAACCTTTTTTTCTTCTATCTTTCGCTACTAAAACTCTTCCTATAGATACCTCATCATAAGATATTCCTCTGAGTATTATTCTTAAATAACTCAATATTTCTCCATTGTCTTCTAGAAACAAATGATATGACTTTTCATCTTTTCCATCGCAATCTTGGTAAAGACATTGTTGTTCCAAGACAAAAACTTCACTTCTAACTTGTAAAATCTTATATAACTCTTCTATCTTCAATTCTTCGAATTTTTTCAATACCCAAATCATAAATTATCCTCCTCAATAATGCATAAACTATTTCTTTAGTTAAATATTAGCAAACATATGTTTTTTATTCAATAGAACTAAATATCCATTTTTAAATTCATTATATTTTTTATCAAAAAGTAAATAATATGTATATGATATATTAACAAAAGAAGGTGACGTTATGGAAAATATCGGTTTAATACTGCCAGGAGGAGGAATGAGAGGTGTTTATACCTCAGGTGTTATAGATTATTTTATAGAAAAAAATTTAAGATTTCCCTATACTATAGGTGTATCTTCTGGAGCTTGTAATGGTTCTGCTTATATATCTAATCAACACGGATTCGGAAAAATACTTTATACTAAGTATTTAAACGATAAAAGATATATAAATTTAAGAAATTTGTTTAGACAGAATAAAGCAGTTCTTGGAATGGATTTTATATTCGATGAAATTCCAAACAAACTGGAACTTTTTGATTTTGATTCTTTTAATAAAGCTCCAGAAAAATTAATTATAACTGCTACTAATTGTATAAATGGTGAATCTGTATATATAGATAGGCACAATTGTGATGATTTATTAAAAGCTATAAGAGCTTCTTGTAGCTTACCTTTTGTCAGTCCTATTGTAGAATATTGTAACATGCAGCTTTTAGATGGAGGTCTTTCCGATCCAATACCTATAAAAAAATCTCAAAATGATGGAAACAGTAAAAATATAGTAGTTCTTACAAGTGAAGAATCAACTAAAAAACCTAGATATATCAAAAGACTTGCTAAAAAGGTTTATACAGACAACAATACTTTAATACAAGCTATAGATACTTGCTACGATATATACAACGATTCATTAAAGTATGTTAACGAACAACAAAAGAATGATACAGCTTTTGTTATATCCCCAAGCCAACCTATAAAATTAAACACACTCGATAAGAATCATAAAAATATAAACAATTTATACGAGCTTGGATACAAAGACGCCTCAAGCTCATATAACAATATGATAAACTACATTAAAAACTAAAATTAGCTTCATGCTATCGCATGGCTCATGTCTCCAACGAGTCCTACGGGCTCCGTTGCTCAAAATAGTTGATACTGTAGCTCTTTTATCAAGTTATCTATAATTTGATAATTATATAATTTCTACTTAATACTAAAGGGGACTATAAATGTAGCCCCTATTTTACTATTTCTATAAGCTTATCCTTTATAAACTCCTTTATATCCATATCTTCTATTGTAACTTTAGTTTCATCAAATAAATCAGGCTTTACTCTGAAGAAATTTACTATAAGCTTGTTACCCTCTATCTTACATACCTCATGATTCCAAGGTACAAATACAACCTCAAGTTCTTCATAATCAGAATTATTATTTTCATTTAACTCATCTACTATAGAATCTAAGTTTAGAACCTTAACAGGAGTTACCATCATATTAGTATACTCTAAATCCTCCATCATCCACATATTATTGTTCCAAAACTTTCTAGATTTTTTACTTTCGCTATTTAAAAGTTCTCTATTTGATATAGCACTTAAAACCGTTCTAACCGATTTATCATCAAATTCACTATCGTATATAAGATTCATATCATCATACTGTGATATATCATTTATATAAATTTCCCCAACCTTCTCTTTTTCACTTGTAGCCTGCCAAAAATAAATCATACTCTCTATAACATCTAATTTAACCTTTATTGTTTTAATCACATTAAAGCCCCCTTAGTTTGAATTTTCTGTATTTTGATTATATTACATATACTGACCTTGTACCATAGATTATTAGTAATAATATGTAATTATATAGTATACTTAAGTTACTTAACTTTATTCTTTCAAAAAGGGGGACAACTTTTATGAAAAGAGTTGATGAAAGAGATACAATGTTTGCAAGAGCAAATTATCAAAAAGGGTCATATGCTTATGACGATTATTACACAAAAAATCCAGATAAAAAATCTATTGATGATAGTATACGAAGTAGACCTAACCTCTGTGAAGAAGGAAGTATGACTTATAACGAGCTCAATAGTGCTATTCCAGAAGCTTCATTTCAATTTTTAGGAGATATAATTCACTTATGTGAAGGTAATATAAACCCAGAAAAAATTGTATGTAGTAAAAAAGTAATAACAAAAAGAATAAAAGGGCTTGCTAAAAAATACGGTGCAGATTTGGTTGGAATAACGAAACTTCAAGATTATCATTTCTATACTCACAGAGGAAGACACGAAGAAAACTATGGTGAAAAAATAAATTGCAAGCATAAATACGCAATAGTATTTGCATGCGAAATGGAAAAAGATATGATAAACAGAGGACCTATGATATCTGAAGTTATAGAAACATCAAAGTGTTATGTTGATACAGCTATAGTAGGTATGATACTGAGCTATTATATAAGAAATTTAGGATACGACGCTCGTAATCATATGGATTCAAACTATTTATTAATGCCCGCTTTAGTTGCCAAAGATGCAGGCCTTGGTGAAATAGGAAGAAATACAATACTAACAACAAAAGAATATGGATCTAGAGTAAGACTTGGAGTCGTAAGCACAGACTTAGAACTTGAAATAGACGAACCTATATCATTTGGACTTGAATACTTTTGCAAGTTATGCAAAAACTGCGCCTTTACATGTCCATCTCAATCTCTATCTAATGATACTGAAAAAATTAGTGATAATAAATTAAACTGGATTATAAACCAAGAAACCTGCTACGTAAAATGGAGATATGTAGGAACCGACTGCGGTATGTGTATAGCAAGCTGTCCTTTTAGCCAAGAATTGGAATCCATCCAAAACATAGATACATTTGAAAATAATGAAAAATTAATAGGAGAAATACTAGGGGAATTTAGAAAAAAATACGGAAAAAGACCATTTGTTCCTGGAAATCCAGATTGGTTGCGATAATTTCCTTCTCATTATAAAAAATGAAGCTTATTGAATTCAATAAGCTTCATTTTTTACTCAATCATATTAAGTGTATTGTTTTAAAATCACTTTTTATTCATAAGAATAAGACCCAACACACTTATACATATGCCTAATACATTAATCATTGATAATCTAGTTTTAAAAAAACATATTCCTATAAATATCAGTATAATAGCTGTTATAATATTTACAAATAAAGGTGCTACATTTATACTCCATCCATTTCTATAAGCCAGTAAAAAGCCTATCTCTACCCCAAATATTGCAATCCCTAGTGTATAACTAGCCCAATTTAATTTTTTAAATTCTAACATAATATCTTTGTTTTGAAAAATAAATATGGATAATATAGATGCTATAAGTGCAACCGAATAAGTTCCTATCATAGACACTGCTGGATTTACACTTTCATTTATATATTTGCAACACATGTGATATAAGACACTAGTAGTTATAACTAGTATAATTGAAAAATAATACATTAGTTAATTTCCTTTCTAAGTAAAATCTTATTTTATAATATATGTTATTTCTTCAAATACACGCTCTGTAATACTAATCTATAATCATCTAAAATAGATTTATGAACAACATCAAATCCAAATAATAACGTAGCAATTGTATTTATACATTTTTTCATAGTTCATCTCTCCCCTATCATTATGTCCAATAATTATACCCTATCTTAATTTACTTTGTTAGATTAAAAACTATTTGACTATTTATTACACCTAAATTATTTGTAATATTATTCATGGATGATTTCCATTTATTATAACATATTTTTCATATTATTATATATTTTAGTATCAAGTCAAAAAAACCGATGGATTAATCCTCGGTTTTAATAATTTATATAATTATTTCATTTTTATCCGAAAGCTAAACTAAAAATTCAGTTGGAGTAAAAACTCCATCTGAATTAAGTTTCGCTTTATAACTCTAACTTTTTTTCGCTTTCTACTATCATTTCGATGCTAGCATTCTTAGTTATGTTATATAATATTTTCTCATCTTGTTCTTTATAGATTATTTAACTAATTTAGCATTTAAAGTGTTGTCTACTAATAAAGCTACAGCTCCTCTATCAGCTTTTCCTGTTGCACTTGCAAACTTAACATCAGCAGTTATCTTTACGTCAGCAGCTTTTGCTACGTAGTTTTCTGGCCAACTTCCTTTTAATAACTCATCTTTGTATCCTAATGCTCTAACTAACATTGTTATAGCTTCTGCATAAGATACTTCTGTTTCTGGTTTGAAAGTTCCATCTGGATATCCTTTGATTAGTCCCTGTCCTACAGCTACGTTTATGTATCCTGAAGACCATCTTGATGATTCAACATCATTAAAGTTAGTAGTTCCATTAGCTGCTGTATTTCCAAGTCCTAAAGCTTCAACTAATATTTTAGCAAATTGCTCTCTTGTAACTTTCATTTCTTCATGGTATTTCCCATCATCCATACCATTTACTATTCCCAAAGTTGATAATCTTTCTACAGCAGCTACTATTTTTTTATCTGTATTTTGTCCCATTTCTGGCATTGCTGCATATGACGTTCCAATTAATCCCAATACAACTACTCCCGCTAATACTAAAGATCGAATTTTTTTAGTTTTTTTCATTATGTACTCCTCCTCAAACTTAAATATCAATTACTATTTCAAGTTATTTTTTATTATAACATTAGCATACTTTTACGTATATACTTTAGTTAAATACTTGAAATAGAAAACAAATACTGTAAATCATCAATGCTAATTTTTGTATATAATTTATCCATTAATCAACAATCCTTTTTATATTATTTTAATATCTGATTAAGCATATTCACTTATTCTACTAAATTTATTTTTTATTTAAATTTTATAGCCGAGAGAATGTTTTTTCTCTCGGCTATATTTAAATTACATATTCTCATGGAAAGTTCTGTTTATAACGTCTAATTGCTGTTCTCTAGTTAATTTTATAAAGTTAACTGCATAACCAGATACACGGATTGTAAGCTGAGGATACTTTTCTGGATGATCCATAGCATCAAGTAGTGTTTCTTTATCAAATACGTTAATATTTATGTGATGTCCTGATTGAATGAAATATCCATCAAGTAAATATGATAAGTTATTTATTCTCTCTTCCTCCGTTTTTCCTATTGCTTTAGGAACAACAGTAAATGTGTAAGAAATACCATCTTGAGAATGCTCATATGGAAGTTTAGCAACCGAAGATATAGAAGCTAAGCATCCTTTTGTATCTCTTCCATGCATTGGATTTGCACCTGGTGCAAATGGTTGTCCAGCTTTTCTTCCATCTGGAGTACTTCCCGTTTTCTTACCATAAACTACGTTTGAAGTTATAGTTAATATTGATTGAGTAGGTAAAGAATTCCTATAAGTCTTATTTTTTCTTATCTTGTTCATGAATCTTTCTACTAAATCATTAGCTATTAAATCAACTGTATCATCGTTATTTCCAAATTTAGGAAATTCACCTTCAATTTCAAAATCAACAGCCATATCATTTTTATCTCTTATAACCTTAACTTTTGCATATTTTATAGCTGATAAAGAGTCAGCACATACAGAAAGTCCCGCTATACCACACGCCATAGTTCTAAATACATCTCTATCATGTAAAGCCATTTGAGCTTTTTCATATGAATACTTATCATGCATATAGTGAATTATATTTAATGTATTTATATATAAATTAGCAAGCCAATCTAAAAACATATCGAATTTTTCCATAACTTCATCGTACTCAAGATATTCAGAAGTTATAGGAGCAAATTTAGGCCCAACTTGAATTCCTTTTTTCTCATCTTTGCCACCATTTATACTATATAAAAGTGCCTTAGCAAGGTTACATCTAGCTCCAAAGAACTGCATTTGTTCACCTATTTTCATTGCAGAAACACAACAAGCTATTCCGTAATCATCTCCCCAATAAGGTCTCATTAAATCATCATTTTCATATTGGATAGAGCTTGTATCTATAGAAACCTTAGCGCAGAATTTTTTGAAGTTTTGTGGAAGATTTTTAGACCAAAGTACAGTTAAGTTTGGCTCTGGACCAGCGCCTAAAGTATATAAAGTATTTAACATTCTAAATGAATTTTTAGTGACAAGTGTCCTTCCATCAATTCCCATACCACCGATTACTTCTGTTACCCAAGTTGGATCTCCAGAGAATAGTTCATTATATTCAGGAGTTCTTAAGAACCTAACCATTCTAAGCTTCATAATAAAGTGATCTATTATTTCTTGAGCTTCTTTTTCAGTTAAAACTCTATTTTTAATATCTCTTTCAAAATAAACATCTAAAAAAGTAGATACTCTACCTAGACTCATTGCAGCTCCGTTTTGATCTTTAACTGCTGCAAGGTAACCAAAGTATGTCCATTGCACAGCTTCTTTAGCATTTTGAGCAGGTCTGCTTATATCAAAATTATATTCTTTAGCCATTTTAATCATTTCTTTTAAAGCTTTTATTTGCTCAGATATTTCTTCTCTTAATCTTATAGTATCTTCATCCATTGACATAATATTTAAAGATTGTTTTTGATTTTCTTTATCTTCTATTAATCTATCTATACCATAAAGAGCTACTCTTCTGTAGTCCCCTATTATTCTACCTCTGCCGTAAGCATCTGGAAGACCAGTTATTATACCTGCACTTCTAGCTGCTTTCATTTCTGGAGTATAAGCATCGAATACTCCGTCGTTATGAGTTTTTCTATATTTAGTGAAAACTTCTTTGATAGAAGGATCTAGTTCATATCCATAAGCTTTACATGAATTTTCAACCATTCTTATTCCACCAAAAGGCATTACAGCTCTTTTAAGTGGAGCATCCGTTTGAAGTCCAACAATCATTTCTAAATCTTTATCTATATATCCTGCTTTATGAGAATTTACAGTCGAAACAGTTTTAGTATCAACATCAAGAGTTCCACCTTTTTCAATCTCTTGTTTTATTAAATTTGAAACCTTATCCCATAATTTTTTAGTTCTATCTGTAGCTTCAATTAAAAATGTTTCATCACCATCATAAGGATTGTAATTTTTTTGAATAAAATCTCTTACATTAATTTTTTTAGTCCAAATTCCTTCATTAAACTCTTTCCATTCTTTTCTTAACATAAAAAATACCTCCTTGACATTAGTTACTTGCCCAGAGGTAAACAAAAAAGACCGCCTGGACATAGTAGTGCCCAGGCGGTCGGCTTATTTAATTCAAAACCACACTCCCTCGTAGTTAATTCTACGCAATCCGCCAGTCATGTGATCTTTTTAATTTTTAATATATTTTTATCTTATCATTATGTCGATTCAACGTCAATATACAAAAAATAAAATAAAACTGGAATATTAGTTACATTTCTTCATCCTTTCTTTAGTTTTATACCTATTATTGTAAATTTTTCATTTTATTTCTATATGAATAGTGTTATTATAAAAGCATACGAGAAAAATAGTATTTCTGTATTTTTATATCGCATATTTTTGTTAATATTATAGCACGCAGTTAAACAAAATCATCAGGAGGTGTAATTTATAGTTTTCTAATGGTAAATATAATGAGAATTGACGATATAGATAAAAATATTTGCTTAAACGCCAGGAGGAGGAAAACGTATGCCACAAGAACTTAAAATAAAAAAACACGATGTTTCATCTAAAGTAGCACCAAGTAAAGGTATACTTATATTTTTTTTAATTGCTATAATTTCTATCGGTCTTGCTTTTATTCCTGCATTAAATAACAATGTTGCAACTGGTATAGCTAATGTTAATGCTAGCAGTAGTCATACATATAATTCTTCAACAGAATATGGAACAATCCTCAATATATTAAACTATGGACAATCTATCCATATTCTTGCAATGTTATTAGTTGGTTTTGGATTTTTAATGGTTTTTATAAGAAAACACGGTTTCAGTTCTATTACAGCTACATTTTTGGCTGTTAGTATTGCAATCCCCTTGTATATGTTAATTAAAAGTTTTGGTGGTGAACATTTTGCAATGTCAACTATCGATATTAAAACTTTCTTATTTGCTGAATTCGCTGCTGCTAGTCTTTTAATCGCTATTGGTGCTCCACTCGGTCGCCTCAAAATGGATCAATATTTATTAATGGGCTTACTATTTATACCTGCATATATATTTAATGAGTGGTTAATTCTTGAAAGTGGTTATTTTCACGGATTTCTTGACACAGGTGGTTCAGTAGTTATACATGCATTCGGTGCATATTTCGGACTAGGCGTAGTCAGCAATACAATCTATAAATTTAAAAATGAACCCACTTGCGAAAGTGATTCTATAAGCAATCAATTCTGCCTTTTAGGAAGTATGATTCTTTGGATATTTTGGCCATCATTTACAAGTGCAATTGTTGCACCTGAACGAGTTGT
The DNA here is from genome assembly GCF_037844525.1 of Tepidibacter sp. Z1-5. Classification (NCBI taxonomy): domain Bacteria; kingdom Bacillati; phylum Bacillota; class Clostridia; order Peptostreptococcales; family Peptostreptococcaceae; genus Tepidibacter; species Tepidibacter sp. Z1-5. The sequence goes on from NZ_JBBMMD010000046.1 coordinate 87,580, forward strand.
TCTTACTGTAATTAACACAGTCTTTGCACTTTGTGGTGCAACTTTATCAACTTATATTTTTTCAAGAATTATTCGTGGTAAAATAGAAATTGAAGATATTGCAAATGCTGCTTTAGCTGGTGGTGTAGCCATTGGTTCATTATGCGATACTACTACCCCAGGTTATTCAATGTTAATAGGAATTGCCGCAGGAGCACTTAGTACAATTGGATACAGCATACTTGCTCCAAAAACAGAAAAACTAATCAAAGGTACAGACAGCTGTGGAATCAACAACTTACATGGAATGCCAGGTATCTTAGGTGGTCTTAGTGCAATCTTTGTTACTGGAAATACAGCTATTCAATTAGGAGGAATTATAACTACAGTTATAGTTGCTTTTGTTACTGGTAAAATTACCGGTTCAATACTTCCGTTAATTGGTAAAAAAGAAGTTATTTATAGCGATGAAGATGAATTTATAACAAATCACTAAAAATACCTTATATTAAAAAACGCGAGCAAGATTATACTTCTCTTACTCGCGTTTTTTTAGTTTATCAAGATAACTCATTCTTTCATAATATACTTTTCTAAGCTTTTTTACATGTGAATTAAACATACCACTTTTTATATAAATTTCTAGAGCACCTTGTGAAAGTATAGATGTATTTAAATCATTCCACCTCTTATATTCTTGAAAAGTTTTTAATAGTACGCTAGGAAGAACAACTGCTGAAATTCTTAATTGCGGAAGTATAATTTTAGAATAGCTTTTTAAGTACACTACCCTAGATAAACAATCTAGGGCATATATTGAGGCCACTGAAAAAGGAAGAAAAGAACGTACTAAAGTAAAATGAAAATTTGTAAACTATTATTCATATATATCTGAAAACTCAATATGAATTTTTTCTACATTAGTTTGTTTGGGAAAATCATCTACTATATGAATATTCTCTTCTTCAGGAATAATTTTAATAGGTAATTCAATAATAAACTCTGTTCCCTTTCCATATTCACTTTTAACAGAAATTTTACCATCATGCATTTCAATTAAAGATTTGATAAGAGATAAACCTATTCCACTTCCCTCATGGCTTCTACGTAACAGATGATCGACTTGCCTAAATCTTTCAAAAATCATTTTTTGTTTTTCTTTTTGAATACCTATCCCCGTATCTTTTACAGAAATTATAACATTCTCTACTCCAACATAAATTTTAACTTCTATTTTATCATTAGGTTTTGTAAATTTAATAGAATTAGAAATAAGATTTAGAATAATTCTCTCCATTTTATATGGGTCAAAAGCTATAATTTTTTCTTCTACATTTGTATCAAATATAATTGTTCTTGACTTACTTTTTACATATTCAGCAGTAGATAAAGTTATATTTTCAACAACTTCTACAATATTTTCATTTTGTAAATTCAATTCTTCAAATCCAGAATCTATTTTAGTAATATCAATTAAGTTATTAATTAATCTTAATAGTCTATAACAATTTTGCTTCATTATATTTATGTGGTTATTAATTTTTGTAGCTTCAAAATCTTCATTATCATTTTTAATATATAAAGATAATAATTGTGTTGTAGAAAAAATTATATTTAGTGGTGTTTTTAACTCATGAGATATATTAGAGAAAAATTCAATCTTTAGCCTATCATATTCAATTGTTTCTTCTAATAATCTTTTATTTTCTTTTATCAATGTATTAAAACTTGTTGCAAGTATACCTATTTCATCTTTACTATTTATATCACACTGAACCGTTAAATCGCCTCTAGTAGCTATTTCCATATGTTTTTTTAGCTTATTAATTGGTTTAACTAAGGTATCAGTAAGATAATTTAATAATATTAGAATTAACACGATAATAATAATTGCCATTAATAACATATGATTTCTTAATATTAATATACTCTTAGTCTGCTCATTGTAATTAGCACTCATTCCGATAGACCATCCTGTCGATTTTATAGGCATATAAGAAACTATTTTTTTGATACCATCATGTTCATAATATTTTATTCCGACTTCCCCATTTATCATTTTTTTACCCAAGTCAATTACAGATTTATTTTTATCATTTAATATATTACATTTATAGATTAAATTCTTGTTTGGATGAGTCATTAATAAACCATCTTTGTTAATCATATATGCATAACCACTAGTTCCTAGTTTTTCATCATTAATCATATCTGTAATAACAGATAAATTTACATCTACCCCAACCAAACCCATAATGTTTCCATTATCATCTTTAATAGGTGAGGCAACAACAATAATATAGGTTCCAGTAGATTTTGATATTATAGGTTTTGAAATAGTTGTATTTCCACTATTCATAACTTCATGGAAATAATCTCTATCTGTAATATTACATTCGACCCCATCAGTAGATAAATAATTACCTTTTGTATCAGCAATAAAAAAAAGTTCGTATTTTTTAGAATTTAATTCTTTATTATTATAAATATATTCTTTAAATCCTTCATAGTCCCTATTTTTTGATATATCCATTGAAGAAAGCATATTAGCTGTTGACTTCCATTTTTCTAGGTTATCTTCAACATGAATTACTAGCTTTTCAGTTTTATTTTGAGCTAACATTTCAACATAATTAATCATTATATGTTTTGATTTATTATATAGGACAAAAGATAATATTAAAGTCCCTATTATAGATAATAAAAATACAGGTATCATTATTTTTTTCTTTAGACTTTTCATGTGCTTGTTCCTTTCTTTGACATACAAAGTATATTATTTGCATTTTTTCCTGTATATTGAATTATTTTCCTAGATAGTAAATTAGACATAAAACACGAAAATCCTTTGTTGATATACAAAAACGAAAGACTTTGAATAAAATCTATTAGTTCTGATTTTTAATCAATGTATATCCTGAATAGGTACAAAATTTCTCTTATTTTAATACTATAAATTATACTAAGTGATTTTTCATCTTGGGGGTGAATACGTGAAACCTATTGTTCAAATAAACAATCTTTCTATGAATTACTATACTTTAGAAGGAGAACTTGAAGTTTTAAAAGATATTAATTTAACTTTGGAAGAGGGTGAAATTCTAGCACTAGTTGGTCCATCTGGTTGTGGTAAATCTACAATTATGAATATATTGTCAAGCCTTATAACTCCTACCAAAGGAGAAGTCATCATGAATGGTAAGATAGGATATATGTTTCAAAGAGATCATCTACTCGAATGGCGAACTATAATTGACAATATAAAAATAGGATTAGAAATACAAAAAAAATTAAATAACGAAGCTTTAAAAAAGGTCGAAAGACTACTTAAACTTTACGGAATTTGGGAATTCAGAAACAACTATCCAAAAGAGCTTTCAGGTGGTATGAGACAAAGAGTTGCCTTAATTAGAACACTAGCTGTTAATCCAGATATACTTCTCTTAGACGAACCTTTTTCAGCACTTGATTATCAAACTAGACTTTTGGTTTGTAATGATATAGCTCAGATAATAAAGAATGAGAATAAGACTACTATAATGGTTACACATGATATAGCAGAAGCTATATCCACTTAATGGCAAAGTAAATTCTGTATAAAAAAATAGAGGTTTATCAATAAGATTAACCCCTAAAGTTTTTACTACTATACATATACAATAAATATCTCTTTTCCATCTACTGTTATATTTTCTTTTTTATATTCTTTGCTTTTATTGAAATTATACACAACCATATAGCCTTTGTCTAATCCATGTATATCTAAATAATCAACTAATTACTTTATGCCCTCTTCATGGTATTTTTCCCCACGCCATATTTTTAGCTCTATTATATATTTTTCTTTATTATATGTTATAACTACATCTAACCTTTTTTCTTGACTTACTTGTACTTCCTTAAAGTCAAACCCGACTCCATTTATTATAGGTTTTAGAAATGCTAAAAATAGTAGTCTTCCTTCTCTCTATATAAATTTAGAATCAATAAAGCTGTATTGCTCTTTCATAAACTGCTGAAATTTTTCAATTACTTTATTTAAATTTAGCTTTTCTTTTTCTATAAAGTTATTTTTATAGTTATACATAGACATTTGCTCAGACTTAACCTCTATCTTAGATATTAAATAATCATATATAAACTGCTCATATATCCTATTATCCAACTTAACAATATAATCTTTTTCTGTGAAAATGCCATAAACATATCCTAAATCTATTATTGGGTTTGCTCTATTAAAGCTTATCCTATATCCATCTAAAACTATATTTCTAACCAAGTTATAGAGTTCATTATTATTTTCTAAATTCTTTATCAAATCATCAAACAAAGTATTTTGCTCTCTCAATATATACTTTACTGCTTCTTTGAATAATATATTTTCTTAGATAGAGTATTTGTATCCATTGATAAATTATTTTCTCTACAGTATTCAATGAGCATACTCTCTATTTCTTCTTCATTAAAACTCATATCCAAATTAAAATCAACAGCTATATTCCAAGGACTATTAAGTTTAACTTCCTCATCTGGTCTTAGTCTTAATTTAAGATTTTTTATGTCATATACTCCTGCAAGTATGATACTATGAAATGTATGGTCTTCTCCTTGCTACCTCGGTCTATTTATAACAAAATAATTTCCTTTATCTATTATATTCTCTATATTATCAAGTTTATCTTTTATATCTACCATATAATGCATTGATGGTATACATGTTCCTGTTGTATTAAACACTTTTTTCATATTATCACCACCATTAAAATTAGCTTTTTTCTATAATTATATCATATCTAATATTATTCTAAGCTATATCTTTTAAATGGCTAACTATTTTTGAAAAATTATATATGAATAAGACCAAGATATCAAGGTATAGATATCTTGGTCTTATTCATATATAATTTTTATAATAGTATACTCATATTTTGTTGTAACTGCATACTTGATTGTTTTTGAGAAAAGAATTTATATTGGTCTAAAATCTTATTTCTCTGAAGGTTTATGATTTCTTTTCCAATATCTAAATCAACAATTCTACTATTTGCTTCAGTTTGATTATAAGAAGATATCCTATTATAATTTACTGCATGACTTAGCCTATTATTAGAAGCTCCTAAATCTGACCTTGAGGAAGATACCTTTTCAATTGCGTTATCTAGATCTTCAATGTTAAAATCTTTAGTTACATCAAAATTTTCAATTCCCAAAGCTTCAAGTCCTGTATTTTTAATATGCATTTTCATTCCTGTACCAGAAGAATTTATTGCTGCATTTTTATTTGTAAATGTCCCATCTAATAATTTAATACTATTAAATTCTGTATTCTTTACTGAATCTCCTATAGAAGATTTTAATTGATTAATCTCTTGTTGAAGAATTGCTTTGTCATCATTTGAAAGAATTCCATTAGATGCTTGTACTGCAAGTTCTCTCATTCTTTGGAGGTTTTCATGAATTGAATCTAAAGAGCCTTCTGCTGTATTTAGAAGATTGGACATGTCAAGAGCATTTTCTGTTCCTTGTTCTGTACCTTTAATCTGCATATCTAGTTTTTCGCTAATTGCAAGACCTGCTGGATCATCTGAAGACTGGTTTATCCTTTGCATAGAAGATAACCGCTCATAACTTTGATATGTAATGCTGTCTACCTTCATTTATATTTCCTCCTTTTATTTATAGAATTTTCTGTACTTAATTCAATTATATTCAATAACTATATAGGTGTCTATTATTTTTGATAAAATAGTTCTATACTACTAATTCTAATACTTAATAAATTGTAACTATATTTATGCTACAAGCTATATTCCTTCTTAAATAACAAACTAAGTTTTTAAAATTACTAATTCAGTAGGTCCCTGTTCTTTAACTGATTTATTTATTCCAAAAAACTTTAATCCTTCTTCTATAAATATATCCATAGCTCTTTTCATTATTAAGTCTTCATAATTTTTATGTCTCACATTCACAACTACTTAGTATATATATATATTATACTATAATAAATCATATAGTTCTAACTCATTATGTAAATTATTCGCATTCCATTTTTTGCCTTGACGTATATGTTGCAGAAGCTATATCCCCTTAATGGCAAAGTAATTTTCGTATAAAAATAGAGGTTTATCATTAAGATTAACCCCTATTTTTATAATATTGCACATGAATTTTTTTATTCGTATCTTAATTCTTTAATTTTTTTACTTTTTCTATACTCAATCCTGTTTTCAAAGCTATAGTTTCTATATCTAAAATATCTAAAAGACTTTTAGCTATTTCTATTTTTACTTGCTCTTTACCTTGTTCTATTCCTTCTTCTTTAGCACTGTTTATCATGTTTGCTCTTTCATGCAGTGATTTTTCTCTAGCTTTATATAGTTCAATAGTTTTCTTGTCGCTACTTAGATATTCTAGTCTTTCTTCTGCTCTTTTTATATCTTCATCCATATCCATCAACTCCTTTAAAGTTTCTTCTGATATGTCTTTATTAAAAAATGTTAACCATCTTTGAAGTTTATCGTCTTTTAGATTCTTCTCATCTAATTCATTAAATTTAGGTACTTCAATAAAATGTATTTCCACTAAATCAGTTAACATATAATCTTTCTCTTCATCTTCCCAAAGGTGAAACTTTGAATGAAATTTATTTAATGATAGATATTCAAAATCTAGTATATTTATAGTAATTACTTTGCATAATTTCCTATAATCTTCACCTTTTTTAATCCCTTCGTTAAATAGCCTTCCCCAGTAAAATAAGGTTCTTTTATCCATATTTCTTTGATCTGTAAGCTGAACTTCTATATTTATTTGTGTTCCATCTTCTGTTTTTGCTCTTACATCTAAAATACCTGTTTTATCTTCCATCATTTCTTTTGTTAATTCTTTATTTTCTATTATTTCTAATGATATTAATCTCTCTTTATCTTTTCTATCTAATACTGCATTTAAAAATGCAATCAAATTATCCTTAGCTTCATTTTCTCCAAATAACTTTTTAAATATAAAATCATTTAATGGTTTTAATCTCTCCATCTCATCACTCCTTTCTTTAGTTATATTATATCTTAATTTTTGGTGTATTTTCACTATGTTTTTAAAAATTATATTCGTGAATGACATACTAAATCTTTCTATATATATTTTGTGAATATATGCGAACTTCATATTCCATTTTTTGCCTCATCATAGATGTTGAAGAAGCTATATCTTTCAAATGGCAAAACTTTTACAAATATATTTATACAAATATCTTATTCTATATAATATACATATGATAATTTTATATTGGATTTTCACATAAATAAAAGAGGCTGTCACCTCTCAGTTACAACCTCTCTCATTTTAACCTTTATAACGCCCTAATTTATATTCTTCGAATGCTTTATTTAAACTATCAAAAGAAATTAATCTGTCTGTACATTTTTGCTTACCAAGTTCAATAGATATTGCTTTTTTTATTATTGTATTTGAAACCATAGGGTTAATTTCATCTAATTCTTTTAACTTATCAAAAAACCAATCAATAGTTTCTTTAGAGTACTTACCATTTTTAATTCTTCTTCCTAAGAATAGTTCTAACAATGCTTTTTTATCATAGACTACATTTTTTAATTCTTCTTTAAAATCATTGTTATCTAAATATTTTAATAGTTCATAATATACCATTTTTTGTTCAAAACTTAATGCATCTTTTGAGTTATTTAATGCAAACATATAACTTTCAAATATATGTTTATTATAAATTAATAAATCAATTATACTATTTTCTATGTCATTCTTTTTCCATTCTAAATAAAATACATTTGATTTAAATTCATCATATATTTCTTTATTTTCATCATAACTTTTTTCTTCCATAAAAAGTTTTATATCTATAGGTATATTATTATTCTCAAAAAATATTTTTATATTTTTTAATTCCTTTAGAGCTTCAATCAGTTTACTTTCTTTCATCCATTCTACATTTTGTATAAGTATAAGAAAATTTTGAATGTAATCCTTTGTATTGTAACTACTTTTTATATTTATGATATGATTCATGTTTCTCTTATCTGTTTTTAGATTTCCACGAAGCATTTTTCTATATATTCCGGTGAATTTATCCATAGCTTCTTCTTTATAATATGTTTCTACAAACTCTTTATAATCATTAAACTGCTTACCCTTTAACTCGTCTATCCCCATGGTCAAATTTTTGCTATTTATACTATACAAAATATAACTGTGCCATATAATATCCCATCCTAATTTACCAATATAATCTTTAACTATATTAAATTCTCCTGCATCCAATATTTTCTTAGTATCAGTTATCGGTAATGTAAATTTATCTTTTTCTGTAAAAATAACATTATATGATTTTTTATCATATGGAGTATTTATATATGTTTTGTTATATAGAATATTTATGTAATAATTCAGCACATTTTTACTTTTAGATAATATTAAATATATATTTTCTTTTTCTATTTGATTTACAGGAGAAGAATCTGTTCTAACTGTAAATTCACCCTTCAAACTACTTTTCAACTGTGTTAACAATTCCTTACATTCAGATTGATTTCTTTCTAGATAAACTCTATTAATTTCTATTCTTTCTTGTTCTAATAACAAATCAGATATAGGTTTGCAACTCTCTAACATTTTTTCTATCGGAAATTCATTTGCTATAGCAATATTTGGGTCATATATTATTTCTAAATATTCCTGATTAAGTTCTAAGCTTTCAAATAATTTATTAGCTTTATTTCTACCACTTTTATCTCCTCTTGAAAATACTACAGTCAGGTTATCTTCCTTTATGTGCTTCACTAACTCAACTAAAGTTTTAGTTCCTTCTATATTTTCATTATTTGGATAAGTAAAAAATACAACTTTATCAGAAATTCCTAAAAGAGAAATAGCCCCCCAATCATTTAATCCCGTTCTCGAATCTATTAGTACCATATCTAAATTTAAGTCCTGTTTACCTTCTATCTCTTTTATTAATCCACTTAAATAGTTTCGTTTAGAAACTAATTGCGGTTGAATTTTAGATAATTTATAAATATATTCTTTTGTTATTTTCCCTGCTGGTATTACATATAAATTCCCACTAAAACTTTCTGTCTGACCAGAATCTACTTTTGAATATATTTCATTAACATTGATTTTATTATCTGTCCCTTTATCATATATCTTATTGTACATATAATCTACTAATCCATATTTAAGTCCAGATACTTCATCTTTAAATATATTATGTAAACTTGGAGCTTCTATATCTAGGTCCATCATAAGCACATTTTTTCCTTGCTTTGCTAATAAATAAGCAGTATGAATCATTGAAAGTGTTCTTCCAACTCCACCTTTATACGAATAAAAAGATATTACTTCTGATTTGAAAATTTTTTCTTTTGTTATCTTATACGGATTATTTAAAAATTCAACAGCTTTTTCTAAGGTATCAGGTCTTCCTTCTTTTCTAGGTTTAACTATTTCATATTCTTTAGCTTCATCAACAGTATACTTTCTAATCAAACCTTTTTTATATTCCCTACCTTGCATTTCTATTATCTCATCTACAGCCTTTTTAAATGCTTTCCTATCATATATTTGATCACTCGTAATTGTAATATTAATCGAATTTCTTCCATCTATTTCCACACAAACCCATTCTAGTTCTTTATTTGTTACATATATTTTCTCAAGTTTTTTTTCAATATTTTTTTTAACATCAATAGATTTCATAAATTCACCTCCAAACTTAAATTTATTCTATAACATAATCTTCTTTACTTATATTTTCCATTTGATTCTCTATCCATATTTTACATTTTTTATAGCTAGTTTTCCATTCAGAATACATGTCATCGCTAATTTCATCTTCACTACAATATCTTAAGTCTATAAAGCACTCCTTGTCTCTATCTAATGGATTAAAAATCATTTGCAAATCATCATTTATACTGCTTATATCTAACTTTAAAAATCTAGCGATTAAGGTTGGAAAATCATGACTGTTACCAACTGATTTTAAAGCAGCATCTGCATACATTTTTTTTTCTAATTGTTTTCCAATCTGTTTTAATTCTTTTTCTTTATCTTCTAATAAGTTTATTCTACATTCACTATACCAATGACTTTTTTTATCTTTTTTTCTTTTTGTAATATCATATTTATATATGACTAATTTTTTTATTAAACATTCCATTACTATTCCACCTAAATGTATGCAAAATATTTTTCTACCCTTATTTTTTATAGTATTGAAATCTTCTTTCCTACATTCATAAGCTTCTTCAAAATCTTCTACATCTATAAATTCTTGCTTAACCCCCATACTTTCCTCCTAAGTAAATCTGCTACAATCACTTTTTATATAGTTTTATTTTACCATATATTTTCATTAAATATACTAATAATATACTCTCGTTATTTGTTCTATAATAATTAATACATTCTTATGTATAACTTTTTGCCAATTACACACTAACCACAAACATTATATCTCAAATTATTTTATATAACAAAGCCCAAATCATTAAAATCTCACTTATCTAAAACACTTATAATTGTACATAATATAAATATTATAAACTATATATGCTATTAATTAGATTGTCATATCTTATTTAATAAACTATCTATGTATATTTCAATAATATTTGTTAATAATTACCTATTAGAGAAGAGGAGGATTGCCATGCCAAAACTATACCAAAACCTAGGTAACACCATAAGAAACTACAGAAAATCTAAAAACTACTCAACCGCACAACTAGCAGACAAACTCAATGTATCAGCAGGGCTCATAAACAACCTAGAAAATTCTCGTAACGATGTATTTAGAATAGAACTACTAACAAGTCTTATAAAAGAACTCGACATTCCATTAGAAGAACTTTTTCAACTCGACCCAATAAATATACGACCACTACATATCAATAATGAAGGTTCATTATACATAAAAAAACTAGATACAGAATCAGAGGATATTATCAACTTCATAAATCATAGCACTAACCTAGTTATAAGATCTTTACTATCTACAATCTCAGAATACGATTCAAATAAACAAGCAATCGAATACATAACCCAAGATATAATCTCACACCTTCAAATTCTAAGAAATTTAAAGAACATAGATGAAGTCCCTAATGTCTAGGGACTTTTTTATTTTTTGTCTATTCAATATTTTGAATTCTACTTAACAAAAAAATGAATAGCATTTTAAATTTTACACATCCTAATTTCAGGAGGTGAATAAATGAGCAATCGAAAATTATATCTAAGCAATACAAGCATCCAAACATTTTTGCAATGCAAACAAAAGTTTAAATACAAGTACATTGATAAAATGAGCGTTTCTGAAAGCAATCCCAATAAGTATCTTTCTTTTGGAAACAGCATCCATACAACTTTAGCAAACTTTAACTTGATAGCAGACAGTAAATACAAACAACTAGATATTCTTCATAATCTCTTACGAAAAAACTGGATAAGAGATGGCTATGAATCTAAAGAAGAAGAAAGAGAATTTGGATTAAGGGGTTTAGATATGCTTTCTAACTACTATTCTAAACCTCAAGATAAGGGTAAGAAGAATCTCATCATAGAAGAGATGATCTATAAAAATAATGATGATTATGTATTATGCGGAAAATTAGATAAAGTTTATATAGACAATAAGGACTCTGTTGAAATCATTGACTATAAAACAGGAAATACCGTAACTCCTGTAGATAACTTACAACTTTCTATTTATTTGATATTAGCAAAAGAAAAGCTTAACTACTATCCTTCAAAAGTAAGTTTATACTATTTATCTAAAAATAAAAAAATCACCAATGAAATTGATGAAAATTCCATTAAAAATTCTAATGAAATTGTATCAAATTTGTGTGAAAAAATTAAAAAAGAAGAAAATTTCAAGTTAAATTTTAATTCTCACTGCAAGAATAATTGTGAATATTATAAGGTATGTGATGCTTCAAAGATTGCAAATTCAAGTAATATAGAGTCTCTAGATAATTTAGACGAAAATTTTAAAAACTTTATTTTTTAATTTTTACTCCTATACCATTATATAGTGAAAAAATAATTTCCACTCAAAATTAATTTAAATCTAAAACCTTGAATATATTTGTAAAAGGAGCTATTAAATATGAATACTGAACAAGAGATAATGGATGTATCAATAGAGTACACCGACAATGAAGAATCTAAAGAAAAATTTATTAAATTTATGCTCAATTATTTTTTAGATAAAGATTTTTTAAGAAAGGTAGATTTATATGAAAATCAAACCAAGTAACACAAATGATTTATCTGATAAAGAGTTTAACCCCTATGAGTATGCTGCTATCTATGCAAGAACCTCTATAAAAGCAGAAAATAACTCTATAAGTAATCAAATATACGATTGTAAGTTAAAGCTAGATGATGAGAATATCAAATTATACAATGTATATCAAGATAAGATATCAGGAAAAAAGATACATTTTAATCAAAGACCTGGATTCAAGCAACTACTAAGTGACATGGAAGCTGATATGTTCAAAACTCTAATAGTTTCAAGAAGAGATAGATTATCACGAAGAGAGGATGACTCTGTACGCTTAAAGAGATTGTTTAAAAAATCTAATGTAAGGGTTATTTATGTTAATGAATTCGAACTAAATAATTCCTCCCAAGACTATATATCCAATTTTATTGATAATATGATGATAGCTATAGGATCTTTAGAACCAGACAAAATTTCAGAAAAAACTGCTGCTGGTAGAAAATATATTAGAGAAAAAGGATTGTATTCTTCTGGACGAAAATGCCCTTATGGATATACAAAATCTAAAAAACACGTATATATAAAACATGAAGACCAAGCACCTATAGTAAGAAAAATATTTAATCTTTATTTAAAAGTAAACTCTAAAGAATACAACAATAAGAATTATAAGATGAAGAATTTATTAGAAGAAATAAATAAGCTAGACTCAACAAAAAAGTTTGTTCACAACACTATATACAGCATTATAGATAGACCTCTCTATGCTAACTTAATGCTTAAAGATCCCTGATTTATCAATAAAAGATACTATAGTTTTTGATGAAGCTACTAGTGCCTATAAGGTTGATTTTTCTTTATATCGAAATTCTATCCAAGTAGATAAGCTTATCTGTGAAGAATTGTGGGAAAAAGCAGTATTAAAGCGTTATAAAGATAAGTTAGATTCTCCGACCGAAGCCAAGCAATATTTTTTTAAAGGCCTACTAAAATGTAGTCATTGCAATAAAAAAATTAAGCTTATTGAAGATAGATATGTATGTAATGATGGGTGTACCTCTATCTCTAAGAATACCTTGATAAAACTCATTTTTTCAAAAATATTATGGGATATAAATACATTAACTATACAGCATAGTCTCTCTGATGAATTATCTAAAATAGAAACTAAATTAAACAGTTCAAAAAGAGAACTTAAATCAACAGACAAAGCTATCAAGCGTAAAATACATGAATATATGAACAATAACCCTAATATAGATATTACTAATTTAAAAGAAAGAATTGAAAAACTAACAAAATCAAAAGAAGAAACAGAGATTAATATACAATCTTACGGAAAAATCAACTATAACTTATCTTACTGCTTAAACAACATAGAAAAATTCAAAATCCTTATGTTTAAAATAAATGATGAAGATGTTGACTACTTTGATGATTACTTTGAAGAACTTAAGGACCTATTAAACGAATTTATTAAAAAGGTGGTGTTAAATAATAATTTAGATCATGTCAAAGTCGAGTATATCTAAAAATAGTGCTATAGCTTATTTAAGAGTTTCAACTAAAAAACAAGAACAAGAGGGAAACTCAATTGAAATTCAAAAAAAAGCTGCCATAAAATATGCGAAAGAATGTAATCTTAATATAATTGAATTTCTAGAAGAATCTAAATCTGCTTCTAAAGTTTCTAATCCTGATTTGGATATTCAAAACAACTTATACGAAAGTCTAGACTCTAGACCTCAGCTTCAAAAGGTACTTAATTTAATTAAAAATAAAAAAGTACAGCACTTAATAGTCTTTACCAAGGATAGACTTGCAAGAAATCTTGAACTATCAATATCACTAGATTATTTTTTTAATAAAAACAAAGTAACTGTTCACTACACTAGTCCTGGTGAAGTTATAACTACAAACGATAATAAAATAAGTAAATTCCTTAGTTTAGTATTTGCAAGTATTGGAGAACTTGAAGCAAATTTAATTTCATCAAGAGTTAAAGGTGGTTTAGAAGAAACAGTAAGGTGCGGTTATTGGCCTGGCGGTCAACCTCCTTATGGATATGTTCTTAGAAAAGTTACTGATAAAAAATCCATCCTACATCCATCTTTACTTGAAATAAACAATGTTAAAAAGATATTTGATTTATACACCAGCTATGGATATAGCTACAGAGCAATAGCTAACAAAATGAATCAGCTTGATAATGTAGATATATGGACTAAAGGTAAAATCGAATCAATAATAAATAATGAAACCTATACAGGATATATAACATGGAATAGAAGAAGTAGAAGTCCCGATAACAAGAAAGAACCTATAAAATCTGTCCATAAAGAAGCCTCAACCATTATAAATGCTTTGCAATGGAAAAATTCATTAAAGCTAAGAGAATCAAAATCTAAGTCCAAGGATCATAAATATTACAGTACCCCATTCTTATTGAGAGATAAATTAGTATGTGGTAAATGCAATGAAATTATGAAAGCTAAAAACTACGGTAAAGATAGATACGGCAACCAAAGAGAAGGTGTTTATAGATGTATCAACAAAAACTCAAATAATAGATCTGAATTGATTGTAAAAAAAGAGCATATAGAAAATAAATTTATAAAAGAAATGTCTAAAATGCTATCAGCTCCTGAAATTGATTTGCTTTGGATTAACTACCAAACTAGCATTAAGCAGGAAAAAGAAAATAATGAAAATGAAATAGATAGAATAGATAAAGAAATTGAAAATACTAAAGTCTTATGTAATAAATTAAAAGATTTACTAGATGAAGATACCCCAGATTCTTCATTTGAGAAAATAATATTTAATGAACACATTCAGCTAAAAAAGAAACTCCAATCTTTAAAAAATAATAAAAAATCACTAAAAAACTTAGAATCAAAATACTTTAAAACCCAAATAGAACTTCAAACTCATATAGATAGATTCTTTATGTGTGACTTTAAGAAATTAGAACAAGAAAGAAAAAGAATGTTAATAGACATCATTGTAGATAAAGTTATACTATCTAAAAATGGTGATGATGTAAGTATGAAAATAATAGTTAATAAATTTATGTAGCCCCCTTTTCCCAAGGGGGTTGTCTTATACTTAAAACTTTAAAAGTGTGTGGCAATAAGTCTGTTACAGTATACTGTAACAGACTTATTGCCACACACTTTATTTCTTATTTTAATACAAAATACATCTTTTAATACTAATCTATCATCCAAACTAATATATATTAATAAGACAAGTTATCCTAGATAGCTTATACATATATTAGCAAAGGATGTGTCTATATTGACTAAAAAAGAATATTTTTCTAAAAAAATCAAAAGTAAAATCAAAGAATTAGTAGATGTGAATGTAGATCCTATTAAAATAAGAAATATAGTAAATACTCAATTCGACAAGAACTATACTATCAAGTTTATAGTTCATAAAATTGATGAAGAATTAGATAAAGAGTGGTATATAGACGGAAAAAAATATTTAAAATCAGAATATTTACTAAATGGAAATTTACAATATGGTTTTAAATTTGATAAGTCTACTCTAAAACCCATACCAATTTCAACTAATGACTGCATATTGAATAATACCCCATCATCAACTCTAGAGCAAAATAATGAAAAAGAAAAAGATACCCTTGAAACCAATGACTCTGATGATTACGAAAACCCACCTTCTAATTTAGATAGAGAAAACTGTAGTGACATTGAATATATTATAAACTGTCTCGAAACTCTAAATAAAGACATGAAGATGATGAACAGAAAAATTACAACGCTTCAAAGCTCTATTGAAAAAATAAAAACTAATAATTCTAATCCTAAATTTAAAGAGTTTGTTGGTAAATTCTTTAATCTAATAAATGAATATCTATAATATATCTATTATTCAACTGCATATGAGTTTTCTTTTAATCCTTCTAATATCTTGTCATATATGTACACCCTTTGATTTTCAGGAAACTCGTTTATTCTATCTCTAACTATCTGTACTAACATATCCTCCATTATATCTTGAACCTTTTCTTTATCTCCCATTCTTACTACCACTTCAATTTTTTGTTTCAACTTATCCACTCCCCTTTTTATCAAAATATGAGAAGTGAAACTTGTACTATTCTAGTATTCTAATTGCCATTCATTATTTAGTATAAAATTTAAAGTTTTTCTAAAAACTAATCATAATATTTCTTGTTCTATAATATCTCATTTAATATAAGTTTTATTTGGGTTTTATTAAATGAGGTGGTTAATCTGTATAAAGTAGCTATTTATTCTCGTAAATCAAGATTGACTGAAAAAGGTGAATCAATTCAAAATCAAATAGCTGAATGTAAACAACATGCAAATAGAAAATTCAAAGTATCAGAATTTATTATTTATGAAGATGAAGGTTATTCTGGTGGAAATACCGATAGACCTAAATACCAGTTAATGCTTGAAGATGCAAAGAAAAAAAGATTCGATATATTAATATGCTACAGACTAGATCGTATAAGCAGAAATATATCGCATTTTTCTAGTACAATGGATCTTCTTGAAAATAATGATATTGCGTTTGTTTCTGTTAAAGAAGAATTTGATACTTCTAGCCCAATGGGAAGGGCAATGATGTATATAGCATCCGTATTTGCACAACTTGAGAGAGAAACTATAGCAGAAAGAATTAAAGATAATATGTTAGCTCTAGCTAGAACTGGTAGATGGCTTGGAGGTCAAACTCCTACTGGCTTCGAAAGTAAACCTATATCTTATCTTGATGAAAACATGAATAAAAGAAAAATGTTTATTCTATCACCAGTTGAAAGAGAATTAAAATTAGTAAAACAACTATATAGTAAATATATTGAATTTGACTCTTTAAGCAAGCTTGAAAGCTGGGCTTTAGAAAGACATATAAAAACTAAGAACAACAAAGACTTTGATAAAAGTGCCTTAAAGTTAATACTCACTAACCCTGTATATGCTATTGCAGATGAACTTTTATATGAGTATTTTGAAAAAAACAACTGCGATATAGCTTCTCCTAAAAAAGATTTTGATGGTAACTATGGAGTAATGGTATTCAATAAGAATGATCAAACTAAAAAAAATAAAATCATAAAAAAAGATATGTCAGAATGGATTGTAGCAATAGCTAAACATGAAGGTACTGTATTCTCTAAAGATTGGATAAAAATTCAAAATATGATAAAGAAAAATTCTAAGAAGGCTCCTCGTATAAATACAGGTGAAGTTGGATTAATCACTCCACTTCTTAGATGTAAACACTGTGGATCTAAAATGAGGATAAGCATATACAGAAGAAAAGGTGGAACATACTATTATTATAGATGTTTAATGAAGGAACGTTCTAAAGGAACTAGATGTGATGTAGCTAATCTATCTGGCCCTCTAGCAGATGAATTAGTAGTAAATGAAATAAAAGATATAAGACTAAGAGAAGAAAGCTTATTAAAGAAGCTAAATGAGGATAAGCAAATTAATTCCAAATTAGCTAAACAACAAAAAAGCAAGGAAAATACATTAAAAAAAGAATTAAAATCATATAAGGATTCTATAAATAGCTTAACACTTCAACTATCCTATAATCCAACATCAATAGCTGCTAAGTATATAGTTAATCAAATTGAAGAATTTGATCAAAAGATAAATAAGATTAAACAAGAGTTAGAGGCCTTAAAAGAAGATAAAGAATCTACTCTAATAGAAAAGATGAATATAGACGGATATATAGATTTATTAAAAAACTTTTCTTCTAATATAGATATATTAACTTTTGAAGAAAAGAAAAGATATTTAAAAGAGCTTGTAGATACAATAATTTGGGATGGTGAAAAATTAGAGATAATTATGATGGGATATAATAATGTAATGTGAAAATAAAATTTGGATATATAATTATTTCGGTGTTTAAGCCACTTTTTTCAACCTCTTGGAAAGCTCTAAATTTTGATATAAAAGCACCTGTAAAGGTAGGCTGTAATTCTACCTTTACAGGTGCTTTTATATCATTTATTTACTATACATATATTGCTATCAATAAACTCCTCTACTTCTTCCTTTAACTCTATGTATCCTTCTGGTTTTTCATTATTCTCACAAGGCATTATTTGTAAAAAAGTGAATCCGTACATATCATATGTAAACTTACGCTCATCATCTTGTCCTGGATACACAGTAATTATTTTTTTTATAGGTCGTACGTCTGATAATCTTTTTTTATTCCCATCATAATATTCTAATCCTCTATATCCTTTTAATTGGTATATAACATCTGTTTCAATTTTTTTATGATATATATTTGATTTTTTTCTATATTTAACCTCAATGATCATACTCCCCAAAAACCTAAATCCATCATATAAACTCATTAATATATCTGGTCTTCTATTATCGTATGTAGATGAAACTATTTGAGATATATCTTTATCAATTAAATTATTTCCTCTATTTAGAAATTTATCATAACTTAGTTCTAAATTATAATTATCTTTTTTAAATATTATAGTTTCTCCTGATTCTAAATCATAGTTTAAAGAAGACATAACATCTTTAGCCTTAATCCAACCATCTATCCATTTAAATCCTAAGTCCTCTATTATATCTTTTATTAACAAATAATTATATATCTCGAATAATTTAGATGTTTTCTTATGCGGAAATGACTTTTCTTCATTTCCTTCTGTAGTTGAACTTAATAAATTCATATATATTTTATATATACTTCCATAGTTCTTATTTTTAAGCATTCTAACACTAGGTTTATTATCGCAGTGCTTAATTTTTATATCTTTTAGCCAGGTTTCATTCATATAGTAATTTAATTCATTCTTAAATTTATTTATTCGTTCAATATATAGTTTAATCGTATCTTCCTTTTTTATATAATTTTCAATTTCTGACTCCATTATATCTATATCTCTTTTTATTTCTCTTCTTCTTTTAATCATATTTTTATTATTTTTACTTATACTATCGTAATTTTTTTTAAGAATCGAATATTTGTTATTCTCTTCATTTTCTTTATTAATTAGAATTTCTAAATTCTTATGATATTCATTTTTAACTTCTAGTATTATAGAATATATATATTCTATAATACTTTTTAACATAATATTTTCATATACATTATAGCTTGAATCAATATGTTTTTCATAGAATAAACTTGGTGAGTATATGTTATTATATTTACTTCCTTTTTTAGCCATCCATCTTTGACTTTTACAGTCATTCTTTTTTTGATATTTTTTTAATCCATATTCTTTCTCTATATTAATTATAGGTTTTTTTATTATCATATCTATACATTCTAAAATATTGAAACTTTCTTCTTCTATATATTTATATTTCTCCAATATTGTTTTATTGTCCAATATTGCTTCTCTACTATACCCTTTTCTCTCTAAATACATATTGTAAGATAGACCTTTTAATATAGATTCTAAATATTGTCTCATACCCATTAAAGATTTCCATTTAATAACTGCCGATGGAATAACTGTATATGTTCCTTCATATCTTACTCCATTAGTTTTTATACCTATAAAATAGTGTCCTGGTACTAACATGTCATCGTTATCTCCACCCAAAGATAAAGTTTTACAATCTCCCGGCTTAAGCTTGAATAATACCTCTTCACCATACTTTAATACCTCTTCATCGTAATAACATTCCAATTCTAAAATATCATCAAGATTATTACTATTAAATTTAATTTCTACTTTTTCATATTCATAAAAACTTATAAAAGATTCACCCAATGAGCTTGTAGGATATTTTTTTTCATTAATTATCTTGTGGTAATCTCCATATAATTTGTTATTCTTATATATATCCACACTAGTTTGTATATCCATATAAACTTAACTCCTTAGATTTTCTTACAATCTCTTCCTTTGTTAATGTGAAACTACTTATTTTTTGTGCTTCTTCACTTTCAAATAAATCATATAATTCACTTTCTATAATACTTTTAGATGTGTTACTAAATTTACCTATCAATTCTCCAAATTGCCTTTCAGTTCCTTTTATTTTAGTTAACAGTCTTTGTTTTATTTCTATATCAAATGCATAATCTCTAGATATAGAATGTACACCTTTACTATCATCAGGTATATTATTTATATATTGCCCTATTTTTTCCATAATCCTGAAAGAAACACCTTTTTGCATATCATATTTTTGAATTGTATCATGCAATTTGTCTAATAATTCCAGTTCTGCTATAGTAAATGCTTCTAACCCTTTCTTTTTATTTATCCAGTAAGAATAATCTATCCCTGAATAAAATCTCTTCTCATACTTATATTCTTGACTTGTTATTTTTTCTTTTCTAAAATCAACAAAACTTTTTTTCTTAAGCGTAACTATATTAGCTCTATCTAATAATCTATCAGAAAAATCTTTTGTTGTTTCATCTAAATTTACAGTTCCTATAAATATGATATTATCTCGTATTTTTATACTACTCTTATATTTGCTATTATTATGACATATAGAATTTTCACTATATAATTTTAATCTTCTATCATCTGCATTTAATTCTAACAAAGAAATAAATGGAGCAAACCAATGTTCAACTTGAGATAAGTTCATCTCATCAAATATAATCATATATATTTCTTCTGGATTATTTTCTGCTTTTATTAAGACATCTACTAATCCAGTTTCAGCGGCAACATATAATCCATTATTAGTATTTAAATATCCAATTAAATCATCTGGTTCTATATAAGACGGACTTATTGGTAAAAATAGTAATGAACCTTCTTTCTCTGATAATCCTAATACATTAGCATAAGCCCTAGCTAATTGAGTTTTTCCAGTTCCACTCATTCCAGCTACAATAGTCAATGGATTAGTTTTAGCACTTATGTGAAAATTTATTAAATCATCGGTATCATAGCATAGGTTATTTTCTATAGTGTATTGTTTAAAACTTTTAAGAAAATTCATTTCATCTTTATCATCATACTCATCATTATTTACTTCTGCATCATCAGTATATCTATTTGATATATCTACTAAATACTCTCCCTCTGATTCTAGCTTATTATCTATATTTTCAGATAAATACACATCTGAAATAAAGATAATATTGTTTGATCCTCTGACTAAATCATTAGGAAAATTTTCTCTATCAAACTTAAATTCTATTCTTTTTATACTACTTTGGTTTCTATTACAAGCCCATTGCCTAGACTCACTTTCATGTTTTTTCCATGATTGAAAGTTAAAATACATATATTTACCACATATTGCATATTCAGGTGGAAGCATATGATGATTATATTCTCCTAAATTTATATATGACCCATCTAAAAGCTTTTTTTCAAAAACATCATTATTTAGATTAATTTGCGGAATACACCTATATTGTCTATCATCTATTTCAAATCCATACTCTGTACTTATAATATCTACAATATGAATATTCTTATAGATTCTTCCATCCTTTATAGATACATTTGGCCTAAACAATATTATTTTGTTTTTTAGTTTTTCATATATTATATCTATTTTTACATCTTCACGATCATTCATATACCCATATGGCCATATATCTAAGTGTTGTTGGTGTACATCTATCCCTATATATAACGATTCATTTGGGATATATGGGTTTATCTTTTCTAATATAAAGTCGGGTTCATCACTTATTGTTTGTATATAGAACATTATATTAGAACTATTTTTCATTGTTGTTACTGCATCTCTAGTTTCTCCTATAGCAGGGTACTCTTCTATATCTGTAGCTAATATTCCTAATAAATAGGTATTATTACACATTAGCAAATCTTTTTTATCTATATTTATCACTTTGTATTCCTCCCGTGTTTTCTATAATCTCTTATCATATATTTTTATAAAAGTTTAACTAGTCGTACTACTTACTAAATCCAAAATAAATATTAATAATCATAAATATACTTTGCTATTTTTAATTAGTTTCAACATATTACTTAATTCAGTATAAACTCTATTCATTATATAACATTGATATTAGTAATATTTATTTCATTATACAATATTTTGCCATTTTATGTACATACCAGAAGCTATATCCAATAGTCGACATAATAGCAATTTTATCCAAAATATTCGTTATAATTGAACATGTATATGTTCAATCCTTACAGTAAAAGACGAAAAAACACCATTTTCACCAAGAGAAACTCCTAAGTTTAAAGATTACTTCATTTACATATTGGATATTTCATAATTTAACCTATTGTGCTAGTTAAATTTTAAAATAATAAAACTCCAACAAATGTGAAAACCTAAAGTTAATCCAAAACTTTTATAAAGGAGGTTTTCATATGTT